>JAFUAR010000139.1 GCA_017460585.1 Clostridia bacterium | reverse complement strand
TCAGGTCGGGGGCGGTCATGCCCAGAAATTCTTCCGCGCTCGCGGCGGCGCAGCTCAGCGCCGCGATGGCGACCAGCGCAATCAGTGCGTACATCCACAGCTTCTTCACGTGCGATTCATCTCCCATCATCGTTTTTCTATTTCGCAGTGCATATGCGCCTTCGCCTCGTTCCACAGCACGGTAAAGCCCGCGCCGTGTCTGCAAATCACGCTGTTTGGGGTCTGCTCAGTGTCGGCGCAGGGGTCGTAGCCCATGCGCGCGATCACATCTTCTTGGTTGTGACAGGGCTCGTAGCCGTCCAGCTGGAACGAGCCGCCGCCCTCGCCGTGGGTCACGGCGCGCAGCTGCACGCTGTAATCCGCGAATTCGCTCACCGGTCCCCTGCCCTGAATGCGCGCCATATCGCCCAGCGTTTCCTGTGCGGTCACGGTGCCGAACATGGCGGAAATATCGGAAAGCACCCTGCCCACGGAGGCGGCGGGCACCATGAGATCAAACGCGTACCAAGGCTCCAGCAGCATACACTGCCCCGACATGAGCCCCTGCCGGATGGCGCGCGAGGTCGCCTCGCGAAAGTCGCCGCCCTCGGTGTGCTTTAGGTGCGCGCGCCCCGCCGCAAGCACCATGCGGATATCGGCAATGGGCGAGCCGGTGAGCACGCCGCGATAGGTGCGCTCAAACACGTGGGTTTGTATGAGCTTTTGGTAGTTCACGGGCAGGTTGTCCACGTGGCATTCGCTGGCAAACGATATGCCGCTTCCGCGCGGCGCGGGCTCTAGGCGAAACTGCACCTCCGCGTAGTGCCGCAGCGGCTCGTAGTGCCCGTAGCCCATGACCGGCGCGCAAAGCGTCTCCCTATAGAGCACGTCGGGCTTGGAGAAGCGGGCGCGAATATTGAACCGCTCGCGCAGCAGCTCTTCCAATATTTCCAGCTGCACAGGACCCATGACCTGCGCCAGCAGCTCCCCCGTTTGCGGAAGGTGGCGAATGTGCAGCTGCGGGTCCTCGTCCTCCAACAGGCGCAGCTTTTCCAATAGGGTGGGCTGGGGCGTGCCGTCGTCGGCTTCCACGCGTGCCGCCAGCGCCGGTTCCAAGCGAAAACCCGTATGCCCCGCCACCAACAGCGCGCCGTTTCGCTCCGCCAGCAAATCGCCGCATACGGGCTGGGAAAGCCCCACCGCGCCCACGGCGTCGCCCGCGCTCGCACGCTCGATGAGCCGCCAGCTCTTGCCGCAATAGGTGCGCAGCTCCTGCAGCTTTTCCGAGCCATCGGAGTATTCCAGCGCCATGCGGGAACGCAGCTCGCCAGATTCCACGCGCTAAAATACGATGCGCCGCCCCTTTTCATCCCTGCGCACCTTATATACCGTGCCGCGAAATGGCGCCGCCTTTTGCGGCTTCGGCGCGCCCAGCAATAGATTGAGCGCATCGAGCAGCGCCTCCACGCCCTGCCCCTGCAGCGCCGCGCCCGAGGTTACGGGCAGCGCAAGCCCGCTTTCAAACGCCCGCCGAAGCGCGGCAACGCAGTCCTCCTGCGTCCAATCCTCGGCAAGGTAGCGCTCCAAGAACGCTTCGTCCAGCTGCGCCACCAGCTCGGGGTCGGGCGGCAGCGGCACGCACTCCATGCCGAGGCGCTTGGCGGCGGTCTGCATCACCGTTTCGGGCATCGCGCCCGCCAAATCGCACTTGTTCAAAAACAGCAGTATGGGCAATCCCCGCCTTTTGGCGAGCTCCGCCAGCATGACGCCGTGCGGCTTGAGCGGCTCGGAGGCGTCCGCCAGCAGTATTACCGCGTCCAGCGCCAAAAGCGCGCGCTCCACCTCGGCGGCAAAATCCACGTGCCCGGGCGTATCCATCAGGGTATACTGCACGCCCTTCCACGTAAAATCCGCCTGATCGGAAAATACCGTAATGCCGCGCGCCCGCTCTATGGGCGCGGCGTCCAGCGCCGTGCTGCCGTGGTCCACGCGCCCCGCGGTACGCAGCGCGCCGGAAAGGTACAGCATCTGTTCCGACAGCGTGGTCTTGCCCGCATCCACGTGCGCCACGATTCCGATCGTTCGGCTGCCCATACGCCACCCGTTCCTCCCTTATTCCTTCGATTGATACAGCTTGAGACCGCGGGCGATGTTCACCACGAAATCCTGCGCGTTGGTCACGAAGCTGCGCGCCGACAGGCTGCCCCGATCTCCCAGCTTATTGACCGAGAATTCGGATATATCCACCGTGTAGAAATAGACCTGCCGCACCGTACCGTCGCTTCGCACGCGGTAGGAGGGCGTCATGTTGCCGGTGGCGATGGCGTGCAGCGTGGTCGCCATGCAGATGACGGTGGTCGCCCCGCGAATGATATCGCGCATGGCGTCCTGCGCCTGATAGGCGCTGGCAATCACGTCCGGCAGTGGACCGTCGTCGCGAATGGAGCCGGCGAGCACGAAGGGCACATGGTTACGCACGCAGTGCGCCATGATGCCGTCGCGAATATTCTCCTTTTCCACAAACGCGGCAATGGAGCCGCAGGCGCGCACGCGGTTAATGGTATCGATATGGTTGTAATGCCCCATGGGCACGGTTTGCTGGGTATAGATATCCTGCCCCAGCGCCGTTCCGCGATAGGCGCCCTCCAAATCGTGCGTCGCCAGCGCGTTGCCCGCCAACAAGCCGTGCACGTAGCCCTCGTCCACCAAGCGGGCGAACGCGTCGCGCGAGTCGTAATCAAATGCGCAGGCGGGTCCCATCACCCACACGATGCGCCCGTGCGCCTTCTCGTATTCCAGCAGGCGATAGAGCGCGTCGTAATCCTTGGAAAAGGCGGTTTCGCGCGAACGGCTCTGTCGAAATGAAAATACGTCGCGCTCCCCGTCGCTCCCCTCGGCAAAGCCGTCGGTGTGCACCAGCACGCCCTGCGAGCCGTCCTCGCTGCGCCCCACGCACACGCGGTCGCCCGCGCGCAGGTTGCGAGATTCCTTTACGGCAATTTTGCCCTCCTCCAGCACCGCAACGCAGTCCATGCGGCTCTCCTGCGCCAGCAGCCACGCGCCGTTCACCTTGAAATACTCGGGAAATATGGTGGTCGCGTGGTAGTTTTCGGGCGCGATGCCGTCCATGGGCGCGACCTGCCAGAGCGCGTCGGGCGCGTTTTGCAGCGCGGGCGAATCAAAATTGGGCGCGCGATAGGGCTTGAGCTGCCATTCCATGTGTATTCCCCTCTTCTTCTTTTTTCTTTATTTGTTTTGGGCGCCTTCCCGCGCCTCCTCCCGCATGAGCTTGAGCGCCAGCGGCAATATGCAAAGCGTGGCAATCAATAAAAGCGCGCCGTTTGCCGCGAACATGGTGCCGATGCCCACGCGTTCGCAAAGCTGTCCGCCCAGCATACTGCCCACAATGTTGCCCGCCCCGAATATGGTGAGCGAGAGCATGGTTTGGGCAATGCCGGACTGCTCCGGCGGCACCCTGCGCGTTAAGTAGATCGCGGGAAAGAATTCAAAGCACGCCAGCACCGTAACGCCCGGAATTTGAAACGCCACAATGAGCGGTATGCTTCTGGCGAACGCCAGCCCCAGCCAGCGCACGCCGTTGGTCACAAAGCCGATGAGCAGCCACACCCAAATGTTGGTGAGCCGACCGATTCGATCGGCAAATACCAGAAACGGCAGCTCCGCCATTACGGAAAACAGCGTAATCCACGAAATCTGGGCGTTGGTAAAGCCCAAATCGCCCATGTAGCGCGAGTAAAACGCCGCGTAAAACTGGGTGGTGATGGCGGCGATGAATATGAGCGCGTACAGCCACGTGACGTGCCGATCGCGAAACAGCAGGCGAATGGGCACCTTTTCCTTGGCGTGCTGGTGCCCTTCGATATTGGGCATGGCGAAGCTTACGACAAACGTCGCCAGCAGCGCCGTTCCCTTGAGCGGATAGAGGCTGTCGAGGCTCTTGCTGAGCACCCAGCCCACCAGCAGCGCCCCCAGCTGATAGCCCACCGTGCCCATGAGGCGAATGGGACCGTAGGGCTTATTCGCCGTATAGGTGTATTCCAGCGCGATGGCGTTGGATACGGGGCGCGCGGACTGGGCGAACAGCGTGTATACGCTCACGGAAACGATGAGCGGCAGAAACTGGCGAAACTGCCCGATCAGAAAGCACATTCCCGCCATTGCCGCCAGCAGTATGGAGAGCAGATAGCGCTTGCGGGGCATACGGTCGGTCAGGCTGCCGATGGCGGGGATGAACGCCAGCGAAACCAGCGTGGGCACGCTGGAGAGCAGCCCGATCTGTCCGGACGTCATGCCGATATCGCCGTAAAACTTCGACAGGAAGGTCGAAGCGCCGATCATGACAAAGTAAATAAAGTGAAACAGAAACAGCGACGCGTACTGCATAGCTTGCATTCCTCCGAACGGATGGATATAGGGTCTGCGCAAGATCACTCAAGGAAGGGGCGCTTCCCTATTCCTCGAGGAACGCGTCGATCTGGGCGCAGGCTTCGCTTATGGCGTCTTTGGTCATATCCAGCCAGTGAATTTCCTTGTCGCGGCGAAACCATATGCGCTGGCGCTTGGCGAACTGCTTAATCGCGGTGGCGAGCAGCTCGGTCATCTCCGCCTCGGAGTCGATCTCCCCCTTGATGTAGCGGGTGATGAAGCGGTATTCCAGCCCCAGCTTGAGCAGGAATTCCTCGCTCGCCCCGTCGGCGAGCAGCGCGCGCACCTCGTCTACCATGCCCTGCGCCATGCGGCGCTCCAAACGCTCGTCAATGCGGCGGCGCAGCGCCTCTCGCTCCCATGTGACGCCCAGCTTCAGGCATTCATAGCGCGGCGCGTTTTCGCTGTGCCCCATGTCCCCGTCGTGCAGCTTTTCCAGCATACGCATCACGCGGTTGCGGTTCTTGGGGTCCACCTGCGCGTCGGGCAGCGCCTCTTGCAGCATTGCGTAGAGCGCGGGGGTATCCAGCGTTTCCAAATGGGCGCGGAAGCTCAAGTCGGCCTCGACCTCGCTCATGACATAGCCCTCGGTCACGGAGGACACGTACAGCCCCGTGCCGCCCACCAAAAAGGGCAGCTTGCCGCGCGCGATAATATCGTCGATGCACTGATAGGCGAGGCGCTGGAAGTCGTGCATGGAGAAGAACTCGTTGGGGTTGACGATGTCGATTAAATGGTGCGGGAC
>JAFUAR010000138.1 GCA_017460585.1 Clostridia bacterium | reverse complement strand
TGATCGCCTGATAGTTCGGATTGTCCGCTTCATCAGCGCGGGCAACAATGATATTGATGAAGGGCTTGAACTGAGGATCAGTCAGATCAACGTCGTCCTTGTAGATGGGATCGTTGTTGGGATCCAGACCGTAGGATACGGCGACTCCGCAGTTGATGATGGCGGCGTCTACGTCGGGCAGAGCGCTGGCGAGCTGGCTGCCGGGCAGTTCGGTAAACTTAATGTTGTAGGGATTTTCAGCAATATCCTTAATGACGCCGTTGAGTCCCGCTTCTTCGGAAACGGTCAACAGTCCCGCGTTTTCCAGAACCTTCAGCGCGCGTCCCTGATTCGTGGTGTCTTCCGGAATGGCGATGGACACGCCGTCGAATTTCAGCTCTTCGAGATCGGTATGGTTCGAGCTGAACAGGCTCAGGGGCACGATCAGCGTTTCGCCAATGACGGTCAGCTGGTCGCTGATGCCCTGATCGGCGGTATTCGCTTCGAAATAAGCATAGTGCTGGAAGGCGTTCAGGTCAGCCTCGCCGTAGGCGACCGCGGTGTTGGGGCTGCCGTCCGCTCCGCCCAGATTGACCGCTTTTACGGTAATGTTGTAGCCGCTCTTGGCGAGTACGTCGTTTACGGCGCTCCACAGCTCCGGAGTTTCGCTGGTCACGGCAATGGATACGGTAACCGGATCGTCGTCAAGCGTCGCGGCGCCGGCGATCTCCGCGCTGGCGGTGCAGAACAGTACGGTGAGGGCGAGAATCAAAGAAACGATGGCTGCAAATCTGGTCTTCATGGTGATATCTCCTTTTCTATGTCGTTATTTGGTCGCTCTCGCGGCCAGATGGTTGCCAATGCTTTGAATAATGTTGATGATGATGAGCAGTATTATTACGGTAACTACCGTAATGTCCTGCCAGTAGCGGGTGTAGCCGTAGCGAATGGCAAAGCTGCCGAGTCCTCCGCCGCCCACCGTGCCGGCCATTGCGGAAAGACCAATGAGGCTGATGATGCTGGTAACCAGCGCGCGAATGAGCCCAGGTCGGCTTTCCGGATAGATCACGTGTAGTATGATGTATAAACGTGAAACGCCCATCGCCCGAGCGGCTTCAATCACACCCCGATCCGTTTCGATCAGCGACTGGTAGATCATGCGGGTGGTAAACGGTACGCTGCCAAATACCATGGGCACAATGGCGCCCTTGATGCCCAGCGACGTGCCCACCAGCCAGCGCGTAAACGTGACCAGCAACGCGATGAGTATTACAAACGGCATGGAGCGTATGCTGTTGACAATTTTATCCAGCACGCTGAATACCCACCGGTTTTCGTAGAGTCCGCCCGTATCCGTTACGGTTAGAATGGTGCCGAGAATCAATCCCAGCGTAACGCTGAATGCGCCCGCGATCAACACCATCTGAAAGGTTTCGCCAATGGAGGCGATCAGCTCTTCCTGATATGTGATCACATGGGGGAGTAGGGTTGAAAGATATTCGCTCATAAATCATCACCCCCTCGCGTGTCAATTTCGGTCGCGCGAATCCCTTCCCTGCGGAAGTATTCTATTGCGCCGTCAATATCCGCCTCCTGTCCGTCAATCAGTACGTAGAGGCTTCCAATGGGCTTACCCTGCACCATTTCGATATTTCCGAATATAATGGAAATATCCGTGCGGTAATCCCGAATGGCTCTGGCAATGTGGGGATCGGTTGCGCGATCTCCCACAAACAGCAGGTGAAACAACCGACCCTGCTGGAAACGCGGCGCGCCGTCGGGCTCATACAAAACTTCGCCCACCGCCTCGGAGCGGAACAGACTGTCCACAAAGCGGCGCGTAATATCGCTCTGGGGCTGCGTAAATAGTCGAAAGGTATCGCCGCTTTCTACAATGGAACCCTTCTCCATTACGGCTACCTTATTGCATACTCGCCGCACTACGTCCATTTCGTGGGTAATCAGCAATATGGTTAATCCAAGCTGCTCGTTGAGCTTTTTGAGCAGCTGGAGTATGGATTCGGTCGTTTGCGGATCGAGCGCGCTGGTCGCCTCATCGCTCAGCAATATTTTGGGATCCATTGCCAGCGCTCTGGCAATCGCCACGCGCTGCTTCTGTCCGCCGGAGAGCTGCGAGGGATACGCGGAGGTTTTGTCGCTCAGATCGACCAGCTCCAAAAGCTCCCCAACGCGTTTTTCAATTTCTTTGCGGTTTTTCCGCGCATACCGCAGTGGGAACGCGACATTTTCAAACACCGTTTTGTTGCGCAGCAGGTTGAAATGCTGAAAGATCATGCCGATGCCTTCGCGCTCCTTGGCGAGCTGCTTTTCGCCATAGGCGGTAATTTCCCTGCCGTCAATCTTGACCGATCCGCTGTCCGGCTTTTCCAATAGATTGACGCACCGTATGAGCGTACTCTTGCCCGCGCCGCTGAATCCAACCACGCCATAGATGTCGCCCTTGTCTACCTTTAGGCTGACGTCTTTCAATGCGGCGACTTCTCCTGCCGCGGTGTGGAATGTCTTATTTAGTCCGACGAGTTCGATCATGGCGCTCACTTCCGTTTTCGAATTGTGGCTCTTCCGGCATAAGAATGAAAGGCGTTTTCATTCATTATTGCGTTTGCTCTCAACAACAGGGATTATAGCCTCAAGGGGTCGTATTTGTCCAATACCCATCTTCTATTCCCATCCATTGGAATTTCCAATGGAAATATGTTTATAGCAAAAAAACATCGAATCGAGGAGCGCATTATTTGGTATCCTTCACCGTGTCTCTCTTTTCAGGAATAATGGTTTATGGTAATATGGATATAAGCAATATCCATAGAATTACGGGGATGGGTGAATGAAGACGGCTTCTTTGAAAAAAGTATTTCAGAACGATTTGAAACGCGTGCTGCTCATCGCGTTGGGTTCGGCGCTGTTTGCCTTTAATGTGAATACATTTGTGCACGCGGCGGGTTTGTTCCCCGGCGGAATCGCGGGCACTACGCTGCTTTTGCAGGCGGTATTTCAGCGCTTTATGGGGCTTTATGTGCCCTACAGCGTTATCAACCTAATATTGAACGCGATTCCCATATACATTGGTTTTCGATTTATCGGCAAAAAGTTTACGGCGCTTAGCTGTCTGTCCATTGTGCTGACCAGCGTGCTGACCGACCTGATGCAAGGGCTGCCCATCACCTCGGAACCCATATTGGTGAGCATATTCGGCGGCATTCTGAACGGTTCGGCAATTTCGCTGTGCCTGCTGGCGGGAGGAACCAGTGGCGGAACGGACTTCATATCGATCTGGCTTTCCGAACAGCATGGGCGCGATTCTTTCAATATGATATTGGGGTTTAACGTGGTCATGCTCTCCGTAGCAGGGCTGCTGTTCGGCTGGGAACGCGCGCTGTACTCCATCATATTTCAATATGCGTCTACGCAGGTGCTGCATACGCTGTATCGCAACTACCAGCAGCAAACCCTGTTGATTATCACCGAGCACCCCGAGGAGGTCTACAACGTCATTAACGATGCGACCCACCACGGCGCCACGCTCTTTCGCGGCACTGGTCTGTACGAACATCAGGAGCGAATGATGGTATATTCCGTGGTGGATTCCGACGCGGTGAAGCGCGTTACACAGGCGGTGCGCAATGTAGATGGTCATGCGTTTATCAACTCCATCAAGACCAATTCGCTGACCGGAAGATTCTATCGCCGCCCCAAGGATTGAGCGCGCTTCGGTTTGGCACTATAGACGAGGGAACTGTATGCCGCCTTCAGGCGTCTAATAGTTGTTATTTGACATTTCGTTATTGTTCCGCCTACGGCTTCACAGTAAGTGGACGGGGGACACATCCCCGCCACTGCCACCCCTCAGGTTTTGCTGAAACCGCTATGCGGTTTCCGAGCGCAAAACCTGCAAGGAAGCGGACACTTGGTCCGCGTCCTCGCGGCGTACACGCCGCCGCTGCGGATTGAATGTCGGGGGTTGCGACCCCCGACACCCCATAGGGTGAATAGTAACGACATTTCAGGCGGCGTATCGCGGTTTTCGGCGCGTCCGTGTTGCGTTTCGAACCGCGCTTTGATATAATGCCCATGGTTCCAAGGGGAAAAGTTTCTACAATATAGAAGGAGGACAGAACATGAGTGCTTTAATTTCTTTAATCTTGTGCTTCGTGATGGTATTCACGGGCGGCGCGTTGGCGGAGTCCGCTGGCGAGCCCAATGCGGCGGCGGTAATCGTTTCGAATATCTCCGTAGTCATTGACGATCAGGTGTATCCGCTGGATCCCGCGCTCCGGTTGGGCTTTCAGCAGGAGGGCGACGGCGCGTTGATCGACTTTGCGCTGCCGCTGGATGGGGAGGATCTGTTCCCCGTGCAGGCGCGCATCTCTGAGGATGGTGCGGCGGTGGTGCTGGGTCATTCCGATACCGAGTATGTGTTCTCCGCCGAAATGTTTGAGCAGACCGCGGAAGCAACGCAGCAGCTGCCCAAAGAAGTGGTGGACAGCTACATGAATCTGCTGAACGTCGCCATGAACACCAACGTGAAAAATCCTGACTTGGCGCAGCGTGAAATGATTGCGCAGAAGGTCAAGGAACTGATCGGCGATGTGGAGACGCAGGAAGCGACCTTTACTTTGATCGATGGCGACGAATCCCGTAAGGAGACCGGCGAGCGCTATAGCTTCTTACTGGATAACGCCCAGCTGATCGAGCTGACCGAGTATATCTACGATAGCGTCAACCCCGACCTGCTGCCCGCGTACTGGGATTTTATGGGCAAGGTCATTGCGGCGAGCGGAGAAGAAGAGCTGCAGAACGTCGATTCGTTCGAAACGCTGTTTGCGCAGGCGAATATTGAAATGACCCTTACGGGCGAGATCATCGAAAATGAAACCTGCGGCGTTGCGGATATGGTATTCGCCATATCCGGTCAGGATGACGACGGCGAACCTCAGTCCTTCGAGCTGCCCATGCATGTCAGCGTATTCGATGCGCAGGGCAATCGCGCTCAGGTGACCATGGATATGGATAGCGAGGAACTGCCCATTGCCATGAGCATGGTCGCGGAGGTGAACGATACCGCGTCCAACGTCGCCATGAGCATGGGCGTTGAAGGCGTGATGATGGTGATGTACGCCAACGACGACGGTGCGGGTCAGGGCGACTGGACCTTCGCCTTCAATGAAGAAGAGGACAACGTCAACGTGACCATTCAGGCGAATTATGAGAACGCGTTGACCGACGAGCCTCAGGGCAGCGTAGGCTTCTCCGTTGCCGTCCCTGAAGCGAATATCGATCTGGCGTTCACGTTTGACTTCGCAATTCACCATGAGCTCTTGAACGATCGCGTGGGTCAAGCAAGTAAAACCGTCGTGATTTCCGGTGAAGAGGATATTTCCGAGAGCGGTCTGCTGATCTCCGCCATGGCGATGCTGAGCGATGTGGAGAAGCTGGAGAACAACGAAAGCGTTGCCAATTTGATCGCAGGCGTGCAGCAAATGATTGACAATATGCAAGCCGATTACGATTATGACTACGACGAAGAGTACGAATATGACGATTATGAATACGATTTCGGCATGGACGATCCGGAGGATCTCTCCTTCGTCATTCCTGAGCTGAACGGTCTGCCCGACGGATATGCGCTCTCCGAGGCGTATTACGATGCGGATATCGATATCGCCTATCTGGTGTATACTCTGAACGGCGTAGATGAAGAGGATGTCGATGGCGCGCTCTATGTCAATATCAGCGCTTCCGGCGACGAGCAGTATACCATCGATCTGAACGGCAACTTGATCGATCGCAATGAATCCACCATTCAGGTCTATCAGGATGCGGAAATCGGCTATACCAATGCGAACGCCACCATCAATGGTTTGGATATTTCCCTTTCCGGCGATGGCGATCTCACCAACGAGCAGATTGCGGCGTTCTTTAGCGGAATTGAGTTTATCGAAGCCGAATAAGCGAATTTCGCCGCCATTTCAGCCCACCCCGTGCGCGGGGTGGGCTGTTGTCATACAGTTACTGTTCCGCCTACGGCTTCACAGTAAGTGGACGGGGGACACGTCCCCCGCCACTACCACCCCCTACCAGGTTTTGCTGAAATCGCTACGCGATTTCCGGGCGCAAAACCTGCAAGGAAGCGGAC
>JAFUAR010000137.1 GCA_017460585.1 Clostridia bacterium | reverse complement strand
TGCACTGCCCCGCGTTCAGGAAGTTGGCGGGATAGCTCGATATTTTGAAGGTGGAAAACGCGCCGGTCGCGGCGTGCTGCGATATGGTCTTCAGCAGCTCGCGCGTGGTATCGTTGAATATGAGAATTTCGCCCTCGTCGGTGGAGTAACCCGCCTCGCTTTGGCGCAGCAGCTGAATCATCATATTGTCGGTGGACTTATATAGGAAGGGAATCATGACCTTCTGCCCGTTCACCAAATACACGCCGTCCGCGTCCTTTTGGGTCGCGGCTTCGGCGACCTCCCACACAAAGTCCCAAGTGAGCGTATCCGGCAGGGTAAAGCCCAGCGCCTCCACATAGGTCTTGTTGACATAACAAGCCTCGGTAGAGCGCATATAGGGTACGGCGTAGGTGTGCCCGCCGAATTCGCATTCAGCGAGGAACGAGGGGGTCATCTCCTGCGCGGTGGGCGAATCAAAGCGCACCTCGCTGCCGCCCAAACCGTACTTTTCATCGGCGAACAGGTTTTCCAGCGGCACCACTACGTTGTCGCCGGTGAGATAGGTAGCGATGTGGTCGGGATAGGTAATGCACACGTTCGGCGTGGTGCCCGTGGCGATGTTGGTAATGACGTCGTTATAAATCTTGCCATAGTCGGTGTACAGGCGCATATTGACGTGAATATTGGGGTAGAGCGCCTCAAAATCGCGTATGGCGTTTTCGTATATGGTGGTTTGCTTTTTGTTGGTATCGTTCTTCGCCCAAAATACAATTTCGTACTCCCGCCCGTCATCAAACTGCGATGGCGTTTCAAAGGCGGTCTGTCCGCGCGAGCCGTGGCAGCCGGAAAGCATAAGCGCGCACAGGCACAAAAGCGCCAGCGCGAGCTGTTTACAGCGCGTGGTCCTCATCCTTTGGTGCCTCCTCTCGCTACGCCCGCCATTACCTTGTTGCGGAAAATCAAAAACAGCACGATGAGCGGCAGCGAAATCACCACCACCGCCGCCATCATGGCGGGAATGTTCTCGCGCCCGAAGCCGTTTTCGCGAATTTCCTGTATGCCGTTGGATACCAGAAAATACCGCGCGTCGTCGGTAATCAGGCGGGGCCACACGTAGGCGTTCCAGCATTCGATCACGTTGAGTATGGTAATGGTGATGAGCGTGGGGCGGCATATGGGCATCATTACGCGGCGCAGGTACTTAAAGTCGGAGGTGCCGTCTACCTTCGCCGCCTTGTAGAGCTCGTCCGGCACCTGCTCGAAGTTCTCCTTGAGCAGGTAAATGTAGAATACGGAGGTGACCGAGGGCAGTATCAAACCCGCGAAGGTGTTGCGCAGTCCCCAGTTGGTAATGGTGACGAAGTTGGTAATGACCACCAATTCGTTGGGAATCATCATAAGGCTCAAAAACAGCGTGATCATGAGCTGCTTGCCGCGAAATTCCAGCCGCGCAAAGGCGAACGCCGCCAGCGTGACCACCACCAGCATAATGGCGGTGGTGACCAGCGTAAATACCAGCGTATTCAAAAAGTAGCGCCCTAGCGAAACGGCGGTGAACGCGTCCACGTAGTTTTGGAAGGTGGGGTGCAGCGTGAAGAACGTGGGCACGTATTCGGAATTGTACGAGCTGTAGCTCTTTATGGAGGTCAGCACCATCCAGTAAAAGGGAAACAGCACCAGCACCGCCCAAAGCGTGAGCAGCAGGTACACCACGGTCTTCTCCGCGCGCTGTTTGCGTTTTGCCTGCGATTCGATCTTTGAATAATCCATCATCGCGCCTCCTCAGGTCTGCGGGCGGCGCTTGCTCGCCAGCAGGTTCACGCAGGTAATGGTTAGCACAATGGCGAACAGAATCAGCGCCGCCGCCGAGGCGTAGGAGGGGTAGCCGCCGCTGTCGCCGTAGAGCATATCGTATACGTAGCCCACAATGGTGTTCATGCCCGCGGCGTTCAGGTTGGTGCCGAACAGCGCCACCTCGTCGGAATACGCCTTGAACGCGCCGATAAAGCCGGTAATGACCAAATAGAAGATCATGGGCGAAATCATGGGCAGCGTAATGCGGGTGAATATGCGCACCTTGGGCGTGGCGTCCACGCGCGCGGCGCGGTAGTAATCGGGGTTCACGGAAGCCAGCGCGCTGGTCAGAATCAATATCTTAAACGGCATGACCACCCAAATGGTGTACAGGCTCATTACGAACATTTTCGCCCAATACGGTCCGTCAATAAAGTCCACGCTCTGCCCGCCGAAGGCGTGAATCAGCAGGTTAATCATGCCGTCGGTATAGGCGGTCTTCTTGAACAAAATCATAAACACCAGACCGACCGCCAGCGTATTGGTAACATAGGGCAGAAAGTAAACGGTCTGGAACAGGTTCCTAAGGGGTTTAATGGAATTGAGCCCCAGCGATATGAGCAGCGCCAGCCCCGTGGAGAGCGGCACGGTAATAATCACCAGCAGGAAGGTGTTCTTTACCGCTTGCAGAAAGTAGGGGTCGTGCAGCACGTAGGAGTAGTTGTACAGTCCCACGCCGAAATACGTTTGGGAGGCGGAATTGTATCCCTCCTCAAATGAGTAAATCAGCACGTCGATCAGGGGATATACCATAAAAAAACCCAGAAACAGCATTGCGGGCAGCAGGTACAGCCAGCCCTTCCAGTTTCGTTTCATACGCGTATCCCTCCGCTCAGGCGCTCAGGCGCGCTTCGGTCGCCTTGGCAAAGAGGTGCACCTTGTTGGGCTTGAGCGCAAAACGCACCTTGGTTTCCCCCGCGTTGGGGCGCGCCTCCGAGGCGACGATGGCGCGTATGGCCTGTTCGCAGGCGCCGTGGCGGCATACCACCGAGGTATCGCGCCCCATCACTTCTACCTGAATCAGGTCGCACTGCAGCGCGCCGTTTGCGTCCGGCACGAAGCCCTCGGGGCGAATTCCCGCCCATACCTCCTGATCGGGAATGCCGGGCGCGGGCAGCACGGCGTCGTCCCCCAGCAGCAGCTGTCCGCCACGCACGCGCCCCGCGAATACGTTGATGGGCGGCGTGCCCAAGAATTTGGATACGAACAGGTTTACGGGGTCGTCGTATACGTCCTGCGGCTTGCCGATTTGCTGCACCACGCCGTCCTTCATTACCACAATCAGGTCGGATATGCTCATGGCTTCCTCCTGATCGTGGGTTACGAACACGGTGGTAATTTTGGTTTCGCGCTGAATGCGGCGAATTTCCTCGCGGGTTTGCAGGCGCAGGCGCGCGTCCAAATTGGAAAGCGGCTCGTCCAGCAGCAGTACGCGGGGCATCTTCACCAGCGCGCGGGCAATGGCGACGCGCTGCTGCTGTCCGCCGGAGAGTTCGCTGGGGCGGCGCTCGAGCAACGAGTCAATCCGCACCAGCTTCGCCGCCTCGGTGGCGCGGCGGAGCATATCCTCCTTGGAGGGGCGGTTTTGCCCCTTTAGATTCTGCAAGGGGAAGAGTATGTTTTCCAGCACGGTCAAATGCGGATAGAGCGCGTAGTTTTGAAACACGAAGCCGACGCCGCGGTTCTCCGGCGGCAGGTTGGTCACGTCGTCCTGCCCAAAGTAGATCTTGCCGGAGGAGGGTGTTTCCAAGCCGCAAATCAGGTTCAGCGTGGTGCTCTTGCCGCAGCCGGAGGGACCAAGCAGTCCGATCAGCTGCCCGTCGGGAATCTCAAAGGAAAAGTCGTTGACCGCGATTACGTCCTCGCGCACCTTCTTGTTGCGGTTGGGGAAACGTTTGGTCAGGTGTTCCAATACTATTTTCATGCCGCTGCCTCCCATCGGTACCGTTTCCGGCGTAGGGTAAATTCAGGAACAATCCTATTATACTAAAGCGGTGGGGTAAATTCAAGCCGGAATTGCGCAGGCGATGAGATTGCGTGTGAAGCTGCCCGTTACTGTTCAGCCTACGGCTTCACAGTAGGTGGACGGGGGACACGTCCCCGCCCGTGGCGCGGCGCTCGAATTTTCAATTCGATCGTCCGCGGTTTTGACTGAAAGTCAAAACTTGAAAACCCTTTCGGGTTTTCAACCTTGCCACCCCCTCAGGTTTTGCTAAAACCGCTGCGCGGTTTTCGGGCGCAAAACCTGCAAGGAAGCGGACACTTGCTCCGCGTCCTCGCGGCGTACACGCCGCCGCTGCGGATTGAAAGTCGGGGGTTGCGACCCCCGACACCCCCATTGGGTGAATGGTAACAAGCTGCCCGCGCTGCGGAGCAAAGAACCCTATGCGCCGTTTGCACGAATCGATTTCAAATTCGCTTTACATGGTTGCATCATTGCTTTTGCGCGGCTATAATGTTATCATGCTAACGATTTATTGAACCGAATATACCTCATGGCACAGGCGGCGTTTAACAGGCGGTTGCGCGCCAAAACGCGGAGATTTAGACCGGAGGGGGATCCCTGCGGTTTCAATATAAAGGAGGAAGCAATCATGCGCTACGACAAGTTGTTTGAACCCGGAAGAATCGGCAAGCTGGAATTGAAGAACCGCTTCATTATGGGCGCGATGGGCGTGGGCTTTGCGGAGCAGAGCGGCAACCCCACCGACCGCACCGTCGCTTACTATGAAGCGCGCGCCAAGGGCGGCTACGCGCTGATCATTACCGAGGTCACCCGCGTGCAGGATACGGAGTTCTGTACGCCGTTGGAGCCCTCGCTGGGCTCCGACCAGTTCATCCCAGGCTGGAAGAAGGTGACGGACGCCGTTCACGCGGCGGGCGCCTATATTTTCCCGCAGCTGCACCAGCCAGGGCGCCAGTACACCAAGCTCATTTTGGGGCACGATACCTCCGCGCCTTCGCCCATCGCCTGCCCCGTGTTTGACGAGACTCCGCACGAGCTGACCACCGAAGAGGTGTGGGACAACATTCATATGTTCGGCGACGCCGCGGTGCGCGCGCAGAAGGCGGGCTTCGACGGCGTGGAGATTCACGCGGGACACGGCTACCTCGTGCAGCAGTTCCTATCGCAGTTCACCAACCGCCGCTTTGACGAATTCGGCGGCTCCATCGAGAACCGCGCGCGCTTTGCCTGCGAAATCTGCAAGGATATCAAGAAAAAGTGCGGCGCGGACTACCCCGTCATCATCAAGCTGGCGGCGGAGGAGAAGGTGCCGGGTGGCATGACCGTGTCCGATACCAAGATTATCGCCAAGTATCTGGAGGAAGCGGGCTACGACGCCATCGAGGTGACCATTTGCAACTATGCCTCCCTCGATTGGATGAGCGCGCCTGAAGACGTGCCCATGGGCTTTAACGCCTATGCCGCGGCGGAAATTAAGCAGGGCGTCAGCATTCCCGTTTCCGCCATTGACCGCATCAACACCCCCGAAATCGCCGAGGATATTTTGGAAACCGGCAAGGCGGACTTCGTGTCCATTTCCCGCCAGTCGCTGGCGGAGCCGGAATTCCCCAACAAGGTGAAAGAAGGGCGCGTGAGCGAAATTACGCCCTGCATCAACTGCCTGCAGTCCTGCATGGGCTATATGACCGATCCCAAGCACTTAACCGCCTGCTGTCTGGTCAACCCCCGCGTGGGTCACGAGGCGGAGTATACCTTCGATCCGGTCGCCAAGGCGAAGAACATTATGGTGGTCGGCTCCGGTCCCGCCGGTCTGTACGCCGCCTATGTCGCCGCCAAGCGCGGGCACAACGTAACCGTGTATGAGGCGCAGGGGAAGCTGGGCGGACAGTTCCGCATCGCTTCCTATCCGCCCGCCAAGTCGCTGCTGGCAGGTCCGCTGCGCTTCTGGCTGCAGGAGGGCAAAAAGGCGGGCGTCAAGTACGTAACCGGCACCGAGGTTACGCAGGCGCTCATTGCCGAGGCGAAGCCCGACGCCGTCATTTTGGCTACGGGCGCAAAGCAGTCGAAGCCCCCGATTGAGGGCATTGAGGGCGAGAACGTGTTCATGGCGAACGATGTGATCGAAGGCAAGGTCAAGGTCGGCAGAAACGTGCTGATCGCGGGCGCGGGTCTGGTCGGTTTGGAAACGGCGGACTTCCTGCGCGAGCGCGGCGGTCGCACCAGCACTCTGATCGATATGATTCCCGCCGTGGATTACGGCGTGCTGGGCGTGGGCACCCACCTGAACGAGCGCTTGACCTCCAACCATACGCAGTACATACTGGGCGCGTCGATTAAGCGCTTTACCGCCGATGGCGTGGTGTACGAGCAGGACGGCGTAGAGAAGACCGCCTCCGGCTTTGAAAGCATCGTCATCGCCATGGGCTCCAAGGCGTACAATCCGCTGGAAGCCGCTGCGAAAGAGGTGTGCGACGAGGTGTACGTCATTGGCGACGCCACGCAGTCCGGTCAGGCGAACAAGGCGACAGAGGAAGCCGCTGCCGTAGCGTATAAAATCTAATTCATGGGCAGCTTGCCAATAGGGGGGGAGGAGACCGAACGGGGTCTCCTCCTTTCTTGCGCAATTGGGAAATGAGCGCTTAGGCTTGGGCTACAAAGTTGCATCTCTAACTTTTAACCGTTGCACACTTGATTCTTTTTTTTATTGGATATAATAGTAGGAGTTGGAGCAAACAAACCGCGGGAGGCGGATCGAATGCGGAAACGGAACAGGGGCATTGCCTTCGGCGCGCTTGCGCTTTTATGGATTGTGCTGCTGTTCTATCTTTCCGGAATGGATAGCACCTCGTCCGGCAGCCTGAGCCTGTGGGTCACGCAGCGCTTCTTTGGCTGGATGACGCGCTTTGGTCTTTCCCTCGCCGCGCTGCACGCCTTTGTGCGCAAGCTGGCGCATTTCGGCGTGTTCTTCGTTGAGGGCTTTTTTGTGTTTGAGGCGTTTTCGGCGTTCCTCAGCAGGGGAAAGGCGCTTTTCATGAGTCTGCTCCTATGCGCCGGATTGGCGGTTGCCAACGAACTGCACCAGACCACAGCGGTGGGGCGCGCGTGCAGTCCGGTGGATATGCTCATCGACTTTTCCGGTAGCGCGATTTGCGCGCTGATCGCCTGTGCGGGTTCGGCGTGGATCGCCAAGCACCGCCGCGGGCAAGGGGCGGATATCGCCTGAATTCATATACGAGGTGAATAGACATGACTAAGGTCAACATTATTTCCGGTTTCCTCGGCGCGGGCAAGACCACGCTGATCAAAAAGCTGCTGGACGGCGCCTTCCCCAACGAGAAGGTTGTTCTGCTGGAAAACGAATATGGTGAGGTCGGCATTGACGGCGGCTTCATGAAGGATTCCGGCATTCAGATTACCGAGCTCAACTCTGGCTGCATCTGCTGCACGCTGGTGGGCGACTTTGCCGACGCGCTGGACGAGCTGATTTCCTCCTACCATCCCGATCGCATTTTGATCGAGCCCTCGGGCGTGGGCAAGCTGTCCGATATCCGCCGCGTGGTGCTGGAGGAGGCGGAGAAGCTCGATTTGACCCTCGCGGGCTGCGCCACCGTGGCGGACGTAACCAAGACGCGCGTGTACATTAAGAATTTCGGCGAGTTCTTCAACGATCAGATCGAGAGCGCCGAAACCATTATTCTCAGCCGCACCCAGACTGCCAGCGCCGAGCGCGTAGAGCAGGCGGTGGCGCTGCTGCGCGAGCACAATGCGCGCGCCCGCATCATTACTACCCCGTGGGACGAGCTGGAGCCCGCGCTGATTTTGGATACCATCGAGAAGCCCGACTTCCTGCTGACGCTGGACGATCTGCCGGAGCACGAGCATCATCACCACCACCACGATCATGACGAGCATGATGAGGATGAGCACGAGCACCATCATCACCATGAGCACGATCATGACGAGCACGATGAGGACGAACACGAGCATCATCACCACCC
>JAFUAR010000014.1 GCA_017460585.1 Clostridia bacterium | reverse complement strand
CCGCGGTTTTGACTGAAAGTCAAAACTTGAAAACCCTTTCGGGTTTTCAACCTTGCCATTCCCCTCAGGTTTTGCTTCAAACCGCTATGCGGTTTCCGGGCGCAAAACCTACAAGGAAGCGGACGATTGGTCCGCGTCCTCGCGGCATACACGCTGCCGCTGCGGATTGAAAATCGGGGATTGCGACCCCCGACACCCCCATGAGTGAATAGTAACAACTTTAGGTTGCGCACTACAAGCACAGGTTACCTTGCGCGCTTAGAAGGTGGTTTCGCAAGTCTCGTTGAAAGCACTCTACTTATGCATAAAAAATGCATACTTTCTGTATATACCGAATATTATATTCATTAAAAAAAACGAATTCATGCAAAAAAACTAAAAATAAGAATTATCCAATTAAAATTTGCAATTTTTAACATTTTTTAATGCGGTTTTGTGTTGCCAAATTAGGTTGAATGCGCTATAATAGCGCTACAACGCGATTCCGGAGTATGGGAATCGAGTACAAGGAGGTACGAAAAATGAAAAAGCTGGTATCCATCGTAATCGCTTTATGTTTGGCGCTGTCCTGTTCCGCAGCGCTCGCGGAGCTCACCTTTACCACCGGCGGTACCGCCGGAACCTACTATGCTTTCGGCAATGTACTGGCGCAGTATATTACCAATAATTCCGATGTAGCGATTACCGCGGTTGCGGGCAACGGCTCCGCCGCCAATATCGACCTTCTGGACATCGGCGACGCTCAGCTCGGCTTCGTGCAGAACGACGTTGCGAACTACGCCTTCAACGGCATTCGGAGTTTCGACGCCCCCGTCACCTCCTTCACCGCCATCGCGGCGCTGTACGACGAGACTGTACAGCTGATTACCTGCAATCCGGATATCAAGTCCGTTGCCGATTTGAAGGGCAAGAACGTATCCATCGGCTCTCAGGGCTCGGGCGTGTACTTCAACGCGCTGGACTTCCTCGAGGCATACGATATGACTTTGGACGACATCGTGCCCCAGTATCAGTCCTTTGGCGATTCCGCCGAGGGTTTGAAGGATGGCAAGATTGACGCGGCGTTTGTAGTGGCCGGCGCTCCGACCCCTGCCGTTGTCGACCTGTGCACCACCAAGGGCGCGTATCTGGTACCGCTGGATGACGAGCACGTAGACAAGCTCGTCGCCATCTCCAGCGCCTATTCCAAGACCCTGATCCCCGGCGGCACTTACGAAGGCATTGACGACGACGTGGTGACCGTGGGCGTGAAGGCGACCATCATTGCCAACGAGGATGTAACCGACGATGAGGCGTACGCCATCGTTTCCACCATATTCGAAAATGTAGACGCGATCACCGAAGCGCACGCCAAGGGCGCGGAGCTGAATTTGGACTACGCTTCCAGCTGCGGTCTGCCCTACCACGCCGGTGCGGCGAAGTACTTCGCGGAGAAGGGCATCACCGTAGACGTAGCGGATTAATTGGCGGCATCCATTCCATCAACCAATCAATAGGGGCTGCGGCAAGGCTGCCGCAGCCCCTTTAAAGCGGAAAAAGAAATCACCAAATGTTGCCGCCATGCAGTGAGAAACGACAAGGAGGACACCCGATATGAGCAAGAAAAAGCCGCAGAACGCGAACCTGAACGCTGCGGAAATTGATACCTCGACCGGCAGCGCGGCGGATGTAGAAGCCGTAATGCGCAAATACGACAGGGAATCCAACACGCGCGTCTGGGAAGGCAAGCCGAAAATTGTGGTGAGCTGCATATTGGCGGCGTTCTCTCTGTTCTGCATTTATGTAACGCTGTTCGCCAATTATCTGGAGCAGGTGCGCATGACCAGCTTCATGGGCTTGGTGATTATTATGGGCTTTTTGACCTTCCCCATGAAAAAAGGCAATGTAAAGGTCAACAGCCTGCCATGGTACGACGTTGTGCTAATGGTATTGGGCGCGGGGGCATTCTTCTACTACACCTTCAACGCGCATTTCATATTGAACCTGCGCCTTAAAGAGCTGCTCACCAATCCGCTGTACACCGCGGTCGCCATAGTGGGCGTGCTGGTGTTGGCGGAATTGTGCCGCCGCAGCGTAGGTCTGCCCATTTTATTTGTGGCTGCGTTCTTTCTTGCCTATACCTTTATCAACGGCAAAACCCTTTCGCGCACGGCATATGAAATGTTCTACGGCGATAACGGCATACTGGGCACCCCCGTATCCGTATGCTCGAAGTACATTGTTGTATTCATTATATTCGGCGCGTTTCTGGAGCGCACAGGCGTTTCCAATTTCTTCATCAACCTCGCCAACAGCTTGACCGGTCGCTTCGCGGGCGGTCCTGCAAAGGTCGCGGTCATCTCGTCCGCGTTGTGCGGCATGGTCTCCGGCTCTTCCGTGGGCAACACCGTAACCACCGGCTCCGTCACCATTCCCATGATGAAGCGCACCGGCTACCGCTCTGAATTCGCAGGCGCCGTCGAGGCCGCGGCGAGCACGGGCGGGCAGATTATGCCCCCGATTATGGGCGCGGCCGCCTTCCTAATGGCGGACTATTTGGGCATTTCCTATTCCAACATCATCGTCCGCGCGATTCTGCCCGCGGTGCTCTACTTTCTGGGCATATTTATCGCGGTACATCTGGAAGCCAAGAAGCTGGGGCTCAAGGGCATTGATCCCGACCTGCTGCCCAAAATGAAGCACCTGATCAAGGATACCTATTTGCTGCTTCCGCTCATTGTACTCATCTATCTGGTTTGCTCCAATACCCGCACTATGCAGTTCTCCGCCGCAGTCGCCATACTGGTAGCGATACTGGTCGGCATTATCAGCAATGTGCTGGCGTACTATCGCAACTGCGCAGAGCATAAAACCCCTTCCACCGTAGAAGGCGCGCTCTCCGCCGCCGTGGGCAAAAAGGGCGGCTTTACGCCCAAGAGCATATTTGAAGCTCTGGAAGCGGGCGGACGTTCCTGCGTAACCGTGGCCGTGGCGTGCGGCATCGCGGGCGTGATTTGCGGCTGCATTACCGTTACAGGATTGGCGAATAAGCTCATTAGCGCTATCGTGGGCGTATCCGGCTCCTCCATGCTGTTGGGGCTGGTACTGACCATGCTGTGCTGCATTGTACTGGGCATGGGCGTGCCCACCACGGCGACCTACTGCATTATGGCGTCCACCTGCGCGCCCATACTCATTCAGATGGGCGTTCCACAGATTGCCGCGCATTTCTTCGTATTCTACTACGGCATCGTGGCGGATATCACCCCGCCAGTCGCGCTCGCCGCGTACGCCGGCGCCGCGATCGCCAAAGGCAACCCCATGCGCACGGGTATTACCGCCACGCGGCTTGCAATTGGCGCGTTCATTATACCGTTTGTCTTCGCGGTCAGCCCCTCGCTGCTGTTCGTGGATACCGTATGGTACGAGGTGGTACTCATCGCCATTACCGCCACTTTGGGCATGATTGGCGTAGCCGCATCGCTGAGCGGTTATCTATTCAGCGAAATGAACGTGATTGAGCGCGCGCTCACCGCGGCGGGCGGTCTCATGCTGATTGTTCCCGGCGTATGGACGGACGGCGTAGGCATACTGCTGGTTGGCGCAGTGCTGGTTTGGCAGATCCTTCGCAAAAAGCGCGTTCGGGCATAACGCAAATACGCGGCCCCGATTTTCGCCAATGAAAATCGGGGCCGCGTTCTATTTTGGAATTAAGGGGGAAAACCGCGCAATACAACCACACGTTACGATTCACCCATGGGGGTATCGGGGGTCGCAACCCCCGACTTTCAATCCGCAGCGGCGGCGTGTACGCCGCGAGGACGCGGACCAAGTGTCCGCTTCCTTGCAGGTTTTGCGCCCGGAAACCGCGTAGCGGTTTCAGCAAAACCTGAGGGGGTGGCAGTGGCGGGGGACGTGTCCCCCGTCCACCTACTGTGAAGCCGTAGGCGGAACAGTAAAAACCACACATCTGACGACAGCTGTTCCGTCCTTCCGACTACTTGGATTGCGCGGCATTGCCCGAAGGTTTTCTTGCGACAATCAGGAACCGATGAATCGATCCCTCAATGAAGCCTCGTTGCTCCACCACTTGCTGAAGCTCGAGCAAGCGTGTAAAACATTTCTCTACAGAAAAGCCGATAAACTCCCACTCGATGATGCGCGCAAACCACACGAACGCGCCGATATCAAAAAAACGAATGGGACAAAACGCCTCTTCCGCGCGCAATATTTCAAAGCCAGCCGCTTCAAAGCGGGGCTGCTGCTGCGCCAAGGTTAAATGAGGAAACGGCATTGGAAGCTCCGGAAGCACCATTTGTACCAGCGCCCTATCGTTCTGCGCGCCCACTTGCTGGGTAATGACCATGCCGCCCGCTTTGAGCAGGCGGTACAGCTCGGCAGGCCCATAGCTGCCATGCCGGTTGAGCACAATATCGAAGCGACCATTCTCAAACGGGATGTGCGCGGGATCAGCGCATTCACGGAAATCGATTCCCAGCGTCGTAAGCCGTTCCCGACACAGCGACACGTTTGGAGGAAAGCCCTCCGTGGCGGCGGTATGCTCGAACGGATGATG
>JAFUAR010000136.1 GCA_017460585.1 Clostridia bacterium | reverse complement strand
GCTTTGATGGCGCTCTCCATGGCCGTCGTAGCATCCGCCGAATCCGAAGCCACCGATTACTCCATCGCCGTCGTTACCGGCACCATTTCTCAGTCCGTTGACGAGCGCGGCGCCGCCATGGCACTGCAGGCGAAGTACGGCGAAGACGTCGTCAAGCTGGCGACCTATCCCGATAACTTCACCGAGGAGAAGGAAACCACCATTCAGACCATCGTAAACTTCGCCGACGACCCCAGCATTAAGGCGATCGTCGTATGCCAGGCCGTTCCGGGCACCGCGGAAGCCTTCCGTCAGGTCAAGGAGCGTCGCGACGACATCGTTTGCATCGCCGGTGAGTCTCAGGAGGACTGGGACCTGATCGCCGACGCGGCGGATCTGCTCGTCATGAACGACATGGTCGCCCGCGGCTATCTGATCATCAAAATGGCGAAGGATCTGGGCTGCGATACCTTCGTGCACATCTCCTTCCCCCGCCATCTGGGCATCGAGAGCCTGTCCCGCCGTCTGGCCGTTATGAAGGCCGCCGGTAAGGAGCTGGGCGTAGATGTTTGGGAAGAGACCGCTGCGGACCCGCTGAGCGACGTCGGCATCCCCGGCGCGCAGGCCTACATCCTCGAGCATGCGCCCGAATGGATTGAGAAGTACGGTCAGAATTCCGCTTACTTCTGCACCAACGACGCGCATACCGATCCTCTCATCAAGCAGCTGCTCGAGTACGGCGGATACTTCATCAACGCCGACCTGCCCTCCCCGCTGATGGGCTATCCGGGCGCTCTGGGCATCGAGTTCTCCGATTCTGAAATGAGCGACGCCGATTACCTGCTCGAGACCGTTGAAAAGGCGATCGTCGAAAAGGGCGGCGCGGGACGCTTCGGTCTGTGGAAGTACGGCTGGACCTACAGCCTGGTTTCCGCTCTGGGCGAGCACGCTCTGGCCGTCGTATCCGGCGATTCTGAAGTGGACGACATCGACGATCTGTCCGATGCGTTCGGCATCGCCTCCCCCGGCGCAGAGTGGAACGGCGCCTACTTCACCGACGTAAACACCGGCGTGAAGGTGGAAAACTACATCATGATGTATCAGGATACCTATATCATGGGCGATCCCGGCTACTATGCAGGTTCTACCGATGTGGAAGTTCCCGAGGAGTACTTCTCTGTGAAGTAATTCAATCGAGCTTTCCATTTTAGAAGGGGGAGGAAATGCTTCTCCCCCTTCCTAATATATTGGAAGGTCGTTCCCGAGTTTCGCCTCTATTTCGAATATCGGGAATGCCCTTCCATTATTGGAACGGGCAAACTCCTTTACACCACTATATTAAGGCGGATGAGATATGAGCAATCAGGCGCCCCTATTGGAGCTTAAGGGCATAAAAAAGGATTTCTTTGGAAATCAGGTACTTACGGATATCAATCTTACACTGAACGAGGGCGAAATATTAGGTCTGGTCGGCGAAAACGGCGCGGGCAAATCCACGCTGATGAAGATATTGTTCGGCATGACCGAAATTCGCGATACCGGCGGCTACGGCGGCGACGTACTGCTGGGCGGTCAGAAGGTGAACTTCAATTCCCCCTTTGACGCGCTCGCCGCGGGCATTGGCATGGTGCATCAGGAATTTTCACTCATTCCGGGCTTTACCGCCACGGAAAACATACTGCTCAACCGCGAGCCGGAGAAAAAGGGTCTGCTCAGCGAAGTGTTCGGCGATCGGCTCAATACGCTGGATCGCAAGGAGATGAACCGGCGCTCCGCCGCCGCCATTGAAAAGATGGGCGTGCAGATCGAGAGCGATATGGTCATTTCCGATATGCCGGTCGGGCACAAGCAGTTCACCGAAATCGCCCGCGAGCTGAGCAAGGAACAGCTGCGCTTGCTCATACTGGATGAGCCCACCGCCGTGCTGACCGAGCACGAGGCGGAGGCGCTGCTGCAGTCCATTCGCGGTATGTCGCAGCGCGGCATCGCGGTTATATTCATCACCCATCGTTTGCAGGAAATACTGAACGTGTGCCATAAGGTGGCGGTCATGCGCGACGGCGAGCTGGTGCAGGATGTGCCCGCCAGTCAGACGAGCGTGCGCGATTTGACCCGCTGGATGGTGGGCAGAAACGTAGGTCTAGAGGAGGCGCAGCACCGCACGCCGCCCGAAACGCCCACCGTGCTCTCCATTCGCAAGCTCTGGGTGGATATGCCCGGCGAGATTGTGCGCAACGTCAATTTGGATGTGCGTCAGGGCGAAATACTGGGCATCGGCGGTTTGGCGGGTCAGGGCAAGCTGGGCATTCCCAACGGCGTGATGGGGCTGTATCCCGCGGGCGGCAGCGTAACCTTCGAAGGCAAGGAGATTCCGCTCAACGCGCCGCGCGAGTGCTTGGACGCGCAGCTGGCGTTCGTTTCGGAGGATCGCCGCGGCGTAGGTCTTTTGCTGGATGAAACGCTGGAGTGGAACGTCGCCTTCCCCGCCATGCAGATTCACAATAAATTCCTCAAAAACCGCTTGGGCGGTCTGATCAAGTGGCGCGACGAGGAGGCGATCAAGACCGTTACCGCCAAGTACATCGAGGAGCTGCAAATCAAGTGCACCAGCTCCCGACAGCGCGCCAAGGAGCTCTCCGGCGGCAACCAGCAGAAAGTCTGTCTGGCGAAGGCGTTCGCACTGGAGCCCAAATTCCTGTTCGTATCCGAGCCCACGCGCGGTATCGATGTGGGCGCGAAGGCGCTGGTGCTCAAGGCGCTGGAAAAGTTCAACCGCGAAAGCGGCATCACCATTGTAATGATCTCCTCCGAGCTCGAGGAGCTGCGCCAAATCTGCGATCGCATCGCCATCATTTCGGGCGGCAGGGTCGCGGGCATACTGCCCGCCTCCAGCTCCTCCGAGGATTTCGGCGCGCTGATGGTCAGCCAAGTGGTCTAATTTTCGGTTTGTCAATATTTAAGAGAAGAGGTACAGCATGAG
>JAFUAR010000135.1 GCA_017460585.1 Clostridia bacterium | reverse complement strand
TAGAGTATAGCAGCGTATTGCCAAACGAGAAAATCATAAAGCAAAGTACGATGAGCGCCGCTTTAATCGCGAACGACCCTTTCCACAAATCTGAAACCTTCATATGCGCTTACCTCTTATTCATTTTCAATTCGCGGATATGACTCTGGGGATCCGCGTATGCCAGCCCAGCATTATCTCGTAGGGAATGGTTTCGGCGAATTCCGCGAGCTCATCCGCCGTGATCTCCTGTGCGTTCTGCGCGCCCAAAAGCACGACTTCGCTTTGCTCGTTTGCCTCAGGAATATCCGTTACATCCGCCATTAGCATATCCATGCACACCCGCCCGACGATGGGCGCGCGTTTGCCGCACACCAGCACGCTCGCGCGATTGCTCAATATGCGAGGATATCCGTCGCCGTAGCCGATGGGCAGCGTCATAACGCGCATAGAGCGGTTGGCAATAAACGTTCTGCCATAGCCCACCGTATCTCCCGCTTCGATCGTCGCAATGCGCACGGGGCGCGTAACGAGCGTCTGCGCGCCATGGAGTTCTGCTTTCATTTCAGACATATATGAACCGTACAGCGCAATACCCGCGCGAACCATATCGTGCTGATATTTGGGATTGAGCATCGCTGAAGACGCAGCCGCGTGCGCGATCGGTCGAAATCCCGCGGCGCGCACCATATCCAGCATTTTCTCAAAGCGCTCGTTCCGCCTGTCGGTAAATTCTGGGTCCGAATCCGCTACGCAGAAGTGCGTAAAGCAGCCTTCCATTTCGACCAGCTCGCAGCGCTTCCATGTTTCCAGCATATTGTGAAGCAATTCCAAACTGCGCACGCCGATGCGGCTCATACCCGTATCCAGCTTTAAATGCGCCTTTGCCCAAATATTCAAACGCTTTGCTTCATGCTGCAACACTTCGAGCGCGTGGGTTGAATCGACCGCCTGAGATAATTCGTATTGAACCCCCGCGCGCAGGGAATCGTCGCTTCCATCACCCAGCACCAGTACCATGCCGCGCACGCCCGCTTTTCGCAGTTCAATGCCCTCCTCGGCAATCGCCACGGCGAACGCGTTGGTAACGCCATCCGCCTCCAAAGCACGCGCAAAGGGAACCGCGCCGTGTCCGTAGGCGTCCGCCTTAACCACACACATCATATTCACATTCGGTCGAACGCGCGCCCTAAGCGCTTTGGCGTTCGCCAGCAATCGTGGCATGGAAACCCTCAACTCAGTCGGTCGCAAACTAAACCGCCTCCCTGTTTTGCCCTTGACCGATATTATTTTTCAATTCGCATACGCAGCATATCACCCGGAGCAACGGGATATGGACAGCGCAGCGCATACAGCTTTTGCGGCACACGCGCTTCATATATCTCGCCGCCATCCTCGTCGTACAGCGCTTCGACAGCAAACGAAGCGCCCCGCGTACCCGGGGATACGAGCTCCAAAGTATCTCCAACGGTGAATTTGTTGCGCAGCTCGACCAATATCCATCCGTTTGCCTGAAGCTGACGAACTACGCCTACAAAGCGGCAATCCTGCAAATAGACGCCCTCATCTGAAGCGTGCTTGCGCAGCTGCCCAAAATAGAAACCGCTGGAATACGGGCGATGGCTCACGGCGTTCAGCTCGCGCTGGAGCGCGCGAATCAGGTCAGGCGAATCGCTACCGTTCAAAATTGCATCGATGCGCTGCCGATAGGCGTTCACCACAGTCGCCACATAATAGGGCGTTTTCATGCGCCCCTCAATCTTGAGCGAGCGAACGCCCGACTCCAATACCTGATCGAGGAAGGGCATCGCGTTCAAATCGAGACTGCTCAATATCGTCATACCACGGTCGTCTTCTTCCACGGGAAAAAACTGCCCCGGACGCTTCTCTTCCATCAAGTGATAGCGCCAACGGCAAGACTGCGCGCAAGCGCCTCGGTTGGCGCTGCGATCGGTCAAGCTTGCCGAGATCATGCAACGACCGGAATACGCCATGCACATTGCGCCATGTACAAATACTTCCAGTTCGATCTGCTCCCCCAGCCGCGCATGGGCTTGGCGGATATCCTCCAGTGCCATTTCCCGACCGAGTACCACGCGCCTGCAGCCCATTTGGGCGTACACTCGCGCCGCATCGGCATTCTGGCAATTTGCCTGTGTGCTCACATGAATTTCCAGCTCCGGAACCTCGGCGCGAAGTCGCGCGATTACTCCAAGATCGGAAACGATCACCGCGTCCGCTCCGCATTCGAGCAACGCGCGCCCATATGCCCCCGCCGCATCCGCCTCGCGTTGATCCGCGAACGCGTTTACTGTAACGTACAAACGCTTCCCTCTGGAATGCAAATGCGCCGCCGCGCGCGCCACGCCTTCTATGGTAAACCCTACCGACGCCGCGCGCAGCTGCATTTGAGGACCGCCAATGTATACCGCGTCCGCGCCAAAGCGTTCCGCGGCGACGAGCGTATCCATATCGCCCGCCGGAGCGAGCAATTCCACACCGCGCATTATTCCTCGTCATCCTCCGGCAGATACTGCGTATCGTCCCAGTTTTCCGGACGCAGACCGATGTTGGTCTGCGCGCCGTCAATGCGCGCGTTCAAGTGCTGCTCGCAAACCGC
>JAFUAR010000134.1 GCA_017460585.1 Clostridia bacterium | reverse complement strand
TTCGTGCCCGAGCGCTTGGAGGCAGTGCTTCGCCAAGGGGTGAAGGCGCTGATATTGTGCAATCCCTCCAACCCCAGCGGAAAGGTGTTTACCCTAGAGGAGCTAACGCAAATCGCCGAGCTGGCGAAGAAGTACGATATTTACGTGCTGACCGACGAGGTATACGAGCACATACTGTTTGAGCCGCATCGGCACATCAGCTTTGCGTCTCTTCCGGATATGTTTGAGCGCACCATTACCTGCTCTTCGCTTTCCAAGACCTATTCGGTCACGGGCTGGCGGCTGGGGTTTATCGCTGGTCCCGCGCCGTTGTTGGAGGAAATTCGCAAGTATCACGATTTCTTTACCGTATGCGCGCCCACGCCCCTGCAGATTGCGGCGGTGACCGCGCTGGGCTTTGATTCCGATTATTATGCGGAGCTGCAAGCGCTCTATACCCAAAAGCGCGCGCGCTTCATACGGGGGCTGGATCAGGTGGGCATTGGTCATACCACGCCGGAGGGCACCTATTTCGTGCTGGCGGATATTGGCGAGTTTGGGTTTGCGGATGACGGCGAATTTGCCCACTGGCTGGTGAAGGAATACGGCGTGGCGGGCGTGCCGGGCTCCTGCTTCTTCGCCGATCGCCGCAACGATTATATCCGCTTCCATTTTGCCAAAAACGACGATACGATCGATGAAGTCATCGACCGTCTCGGAAGATTGAAGAGTGATCATTCATGAATGTCAGCAGCGTCAAATCTAAAATTGAAGTCGACGACGTGAGCTTTCGCTATCCGGCTACAGAGGGCGCGGGCAAAAGCCAGCTGGAACACCTGAGTTTTGACGTGCGCGAAGGGGAGTTCGTAAGCCTGATCGGCGGCAGCGGATGCGGTAAATCCACTACGCTGAGCCTGCTGGCGGGTCTGAATCGCGCCGATCAGGGGCAGGTGCGCATCGACGGGCTCGAAACGCACGCCCCGGGCAAAAATCGGGGCGTGGTGTTTCAGCACTACGCGCTGTTTCCTTGGATGCGCGTGAGAAAAAACGTGGAATTTGGCATTCGTCAGGTTTCCGAGGCGAACAAGAAGGATATTCGGGAAAAGGCGGAGCGCTACTTGAAGCTGGTGGGGCTGGAGGGGTCGGAAAACCTGTATCCGTACCAGCTCTCCGGCGGTATGCAGCAGCGCGTATCCATCGCCCGCCTGCTCTCCATGGAGACCGAAATACTGCTCATGGACGAGCCGTTTGGCGCAATCGACGCCAAGAACCGCGTGGTGCTGCAGGATCTGCTGCTGGCGCTGCTGGAGCGCAGCGCAAAGCGGCGCACCGTGGTGTTCGTTACGCACGATATTGACGAGGCGATACTGCTCTCGGACCGGATATTGTTTATGAAGGACGCGCGCATTGCCGAAACGCTGGAGGTGCCCTTCGAGCACCCGAGGAATCGCGAGGAGATCGTGACCTCCAGACAGTATCAGGAATTTCGCAGAAGGCTGTTCAATCTGTTTTACGATTTCGAGGGGGAGGAGTCGGAAATTGCGAAGGGCATTGAATATATTATATAAGCTGCTGCCGCACGCGCTCTTTCTGGCGCTTATGGGAATGATGGGCGTCATTCTGCAGCGCGGAGATCGGGATTGGGCGGCGCTTCGCCCCATGCTGGCGCTTGCAGTGCTGATGGAAGCGATTGTGCTGTTGCGCGCAAAGAGATGGGAAACGGCGGGCATATTCAGCATTCTGTTCGGCGTGCTGATTCTGTGGCAGGCGTACGCCTCGTTTATGAATACCAGCGTGAGCTTCCTGTTTCCGCCGCCGGATAAGGTCGTCGCCGTGCTGGTGAAGGATATTCGCCTCATTTTGCATTCCATACTCGCCTCGTTCTGGCTGCTCCTGCTGGGCTTTGCGTTGGCCGTTGTGCTGGGGGTTGCGCTTGCGCTGCTGTGCGGCTACAATCGGCGGCTGCAAAATTTGGTGGTGCCCATTGCGGATGTGTTTTCCGCCATTCCGGCGCTGGTATACGCGCCGTACGCCGTAGCGGTGTTTCCCTCGTTTTGGCTGGCGGCGCTGTTCGTGATTGCCAGCGGGCTGTTTTGGCCCATCCTCATCAATACCATTCAGAGCATCAATTCCATTGATCGCACGCTCCTAGACAGCGCTCGAGCGCTGGACCTGAATCGGCGCGATATGATTTTGCGCATTCTGCTGCCGTATTGCACCCCGGGGCTGTTCAATACGTTTACCATGCAGATTTCCAGCGCCTTTATGCTTTTAATCGGCGCCGAGCTCATGGGCATGACCAGCGGCGTGGGCTGGTACGTCAAGTACAATTCGGACTTTTCCAATTATACAAAGGTCATCGCAGGCTTTATCGTCATCGGTGTACTGGTCTCGCTGGTCAACGCGGGGCTGGATTTGCTCAAGCGTAGGCTGCTGATGTGGACGAACATGGAGGGACGCGCATGAACGTTTCGGCAAAATCGGCGCTCGGGGAGCTTCGCGCGCCGCGCGTTCAGTGGAGCGCCTTTGTGCCCGTGCTGCTCTGCGCGCTGCTCGCCGCCGTCGCCCAGTGGGTGCCGGACGGCGTGGAGAACGAAAGCCACGCGCCGTTCATCGCGCTGCTCGCGCTGTTGGGCGCAATCGGCGTGATCGAGCGCAGGAAGCAATCCGCGCGCGATATTCTCACGCTGGTCGTCGTGCTGCTGGGGGCATGGGAGATCGCGACCGCCAAGGCGGCGACGAGCGTGCACTTTCTGTTTCCCACCCCTGAAATGGTGCTGCACGTGTACCTGACCGATTATGCGCAAATCGGCAAGAACATCGCGACCACCAGTCTGTTTCTGCTGTGCGGCTTTATCAGCGGCGTGGCGGCGGCAACGCTGCTGGGCATCATTGTGGGGTGGAGCGTGCGGGCAAAGAAGATACTGCTGCCCATCGTAAAGGTGCTCACGCCCATTCCGCCGCTCATCTACACGCCGTACCTCATCGTGCTCATGCCCAGCTTTTTCTGGGCATCGGTGGCCATCATCTTTTTGAGCGTGTTTTGGGGCATATTCCTGAGCATGATATTCGCCGTGTCGGGCATGGATCAAAAGCTCATCGATATGGCGACCACGCTGAACGTGAATCGCGCGCAGCTGTATTTCCACATTTTGCTGCCCTATTGCCTGCCCCACGCCATGGACAGGCTGCAGCAGGCGATTACGGCGGCGTTTATGGTGCTGTTCAACGCGGAAATGATCGGCAACGCCTTTTCGGGCGTGGGCTGGTACATCGCTTGGAACGCGCGCTTTGCGGATTATACCAAGGTGGTCGCGGGCATATTCATCGCCGGCGTGTTCGTGGTATTGCTCAAGTCGATACTGCGCAGGGCGCGTTCCGCCGTGGTGCGCTGGCGCTAGGAAGGATGAGAATGTGAAAGAGAGAAAGGTCGGCATCGTCGGTCTGGGCAATGTCGGTGCGCACTGCGCCTTGGGCTTGGCAATGGCGGGCGCTGTGAATACGCTGCGGTTTTACGATATCGATTTTCAAAAGGCGGAGAGCGAGCGGCTGGACCTGCTGGACAGTACTGCGGCGCTGCCCCACCGCGTGCATATTACCGCGGGCGAAGCGGAAGCGCTGGCGGATTGCGATATCGTCGTCGTCGCGCTGGCGAGCAAGGAGCGCCATTACGAAGAGGATCGCTTGGCTGAACTCAGGTTCAACCTGCCGCAGGTGCGGGCGGTCATTCCCAGAATCGTCGCGGCGGGGTTTCGCGGGCTATTCATCAACATTACCAACCCGTGCGATGTAATTACGCAGGAGATCTACAAGCTCTCCGGCTTTCCGAAGGAGCGGGTATTTGGCACAGGCACCGCTCTGGATTCCTACCGTCTCAGGCGCATATTGAGCGAAAGAAGCGGAGTGGACGTGCGCAGCATTGAAGGCTTTATGTTGGGCGAGCATGGCAATTCGCAAATTGTCGCATGGTCGCAGGTGCGAATTGGCGGCGTCCCCTTCGCGGAATGGAAGCGGCGCGCGCAGAATCCCGAGGCGTTGGGGGAGGCGGCGTTGGAGGAAGCGGTGCGCACCGCCGCGTGGCGCGTGTGGGATGGCAAGCATTGTACGGATTTTGCAATCGCGCTGGCGCTGACGCGCATTGTGGAGGCGATATTTGACGACGCGCACCTGATAACGCCGCTGTCGACGCGCCTCGAAGGAGAATATGGAGAGCGCGAAATCTATGCAGGGGTTCCCTGCGAGCTGGGGAGTGGGGGAGTTACGCGCGTGGCGGAATGCGCGCTGCCAAGCGAAGAGCTTGCGCGCTTTCATCAATCCGTCGAAGTCATTCGCCAAGCGATTTCTGCGGGCGAACAGTGGTAGAGCAAAAGGTTACCATTCACCCATGGGGTGTCGGGGATCGCAATCCCCGACATTCAATCCGCAGCGGCGGCGTGTACGCCGCGAGGACGCGGACCAAGTGTCCGCTTCCTTGCAGGTTTTGCGCCCGGAAACCGCATAGCGGTTTCAGCAAAACCTGAGGGGGTGGCA
>JAFUAR010000133.1 GCA_017460585.1 Clostridia bacterium | reverse complement strand
CGTGCTTCGCCGCGCTGGCGGAACCCCTGCTCAACGACGACCCCTTTGCCGATATTCCGCAGGCGGAGGTTGAAACGAACAGCGAAGACGCGCCCGTGATCGAGAGCGCGGATTACTACGGCACCAGCAGCGACGAATCGATCACGGATTATCGCACCCTGCAGTTCGGCGACCGCGACGACGTGGACGGCGCGGCGTATATCGTGGTCCTGCAGAACCGTCTGACGGCGCTGGGCTTTTTGAAGAGCGCGCCGGACGGCATTTATGGCAACGACACTCGCACCGCCATAGAGCAGTTCCAGCGGCTGAACGGCTTGGAGGAGACCGGTGTGGCCGACGCTGCCACCCAGCAGAAGCTGTATTCCGATATCGGCAGCCTCACCCTGCCCAGCGCGGAAAACCCCATTGCCTACGGCAGCGAAGCCGAGCGCGTGCAGAGCCGCTTGGCGGAGTGGGGCTTCCTGACCGGTCGCGTAGACGGCATACTGGGCGAGGGCAGCGCCACCGCCATTATGCGCTTTAAGCGCTATGTCAAAAAGTACGACCCACCCATTCCCACGGCTACGCCCGAACCCACGCCCGAGCCCACGCCCGAACCCGTGGTGCCGGACGACGAGCTGCCCGATGTGGACGACGTGCCCGTTCCCACCCTCGAGCCCGCGCCCACGCCCTACGAGCCGGACAGCGAAATTGACGATTTGGTGCGCGCCTACGTAAACGGCAACGTATCGTTTCAGGTCTATCGCTCCAGCGTGCAGGATGGCGACCGCAGCGACGAGGTGGGTCGCGTACAGGCGCGCCTCAAGCAGCTGGGCTATCTCTTCCCCGATCCGGACGGCGTATTCGGCAGCAGCACGCAGCTCGCGCTCAAGTACTTCCAAAAGAAAAACGGTCTGTTGGAAACTGGCGTGGCCGATGAGTACACCCAGCGCACCATGTTCTCCGAAACTGCCGTGCGCGCCGAGGAGTACGTATCGCCCTACAAGGTGTACGTGGATATTTCCGACCAGAAGGTATACGTATTCGCTTGGGATGGCAGCAGCTACAGCGAAAAGGTCAAAACCATGATCTGCTCCACCGGCAAGAACGATACCCCCACGCCCACCGGCACCTATCAGGCGTACGGACAGCTCGCGGGCGAATGGTACTACTTTACCAAGTTCAATTGCTACGCCAAGTGGGCGTACGGCATTGTGGGCGGCATATTGTTCCACTCCGTGACCTACAACGCCAACAAAAAGCCCACCGGTTCCGAATCCAACTTGGGACACAAGGCGTCGCACGGCTGCGTTCGCCTCAAGGTGGACGACGCGAAGTGGATTTACGACCACTGCCCCTACGGCACCACCGTGGTCATTCAGGATTAGGATTGAATTGCACCACCATAAAAGGCATACCGCTCGTTGAAACGGTATGCCTTTTCTATTCTATTTACCTTGCGCTTACAGCCTGCGCTTGAGCTCCGAAATCATTAAATCGCCCACTACGGTGCGATCTTCCGCGGAAAACGCCTGTGGGAAATTGTCCGAAAACAGTATTTGGGCGTTGGGCGGGAACTCGTCGTCGCCCTCCCATACGATCAGGCGCACATCGTACCCGGGAAACATTTCAATCTGGCACGAGGCGTCGCCCTTGCCAAGCGCTATGGCGGGCATGGATTCAATCGCCCGCCGAAACGCCTCCAGCCGCGTGCCGAAGGTAAACGCCGCGCGGTTTAGGCAGCGCCCGGTAAACGGCTTGAGATATACCTCGCCCCACGGCATTTCGCGATACGGCAAAAACGCGCCCGTCCCCCGCGAAGCCCTGCCCTCCAGCAGATAGCGCATAATGAGCATTTGCGCGGGCAGGCTGCCGAGCGCAATGCCCTCCTGCGAGGCGGAGGCTATGGCGAATTCGGGCCATGCGATTTCATAATCCACATACAGGAAGCGTACGGTAAATACGCCCTTCTCCTCGTCAAAGGGCACGGCGCAGCGCTCCGCCGCCTCTCTGGGCGCGAGCTTGCGGAATTCCCCCTTGTAATGCTCAAACGGCACGCCTTCCTTATGGTTTTCGACCAAGCGCATTCATTCCCTTCCATAACTGAGCGGAGGCATATGGCTATGTCTCCGCCCAGCGTTGATCTGTTGTTTCAGCGTATGTCCTTTACATAATGGGATCCATGCCCAGCGCGGGATGTCCCTTTTCGGTGAGGAAGTCGACCAGCTCCATCGAATCGGTGGTAATGGTCTCGTCCGCGATCATATCCGCGAAGTTGTCCACGCCGAAGAGCTCCTTGGCCGACTTGTTCAGGCGCTCCGCCACATCGTCCTTGAGCTCCTTGGGCATCCATACAATGCGCTCCAAGCCGCCCTCCGCCTTGGCGAACTTCTTGGAGGCGATAAAGTGGCGTCCGTGTCCCATAAAGCCCGGGGTCTGCACGCCGCCGCCGGTCATGGAGGCGAGCTCGCCGAAGGTCATGCCCGTGGGCGTCATGCCGCTATATTCGCGGTTGCAAATAATCAAACCGTTCGCCTCGGGAATAATGCCACAGATGCACTCGAAGCAGCCGCACGAGGTCATGGGGTCTTCCAGTATGGAGTAGAGCGTTACGGTATCCACCGCGCCCTGCGTCGCCGCGGCGACCGCCTCGTTTACGGTGGTGTACGCGCCGGTGCGCTCGTCCGTGCAGCCCGTCTTCTCGATGGGGCGGCAGGGACCGGTGGGGTTCAGCTGGTTGGTCGCCTTCGCATCCAGCCAAGAAACCGCGCCGCACAGTCCCAGACGCTCGGGCGTGACCACGCAGCAATGCGCGGGCGCGAAGCTCTGGCACATGGTGCAGGTGTAGAAGGTATCCACGCTCTCGTCCGTCATGGAAGCCAAGCGGTCGTCGCGCTGGCTGTATACCGGCATGGCGACCTCCTTGAGCATATGCTCCGCCTTGGCGGGGTCGGTAATCAGCGTGACCTGACACTTATCCACTACCGCGTCAAATTCGTCCATAATCATGGCGTAGAGCACTTCGCCGAAGTGCTTGAGGCGCAGGCCCTTGTCGAACGCGTCGTTGCTCACGCGGATGCGCACCTGATTGCGCTGACCGGTGTGCATTACGCCCTCCATGTAGTTGAACCATGCGTGAATATGGCGCTCGATAACGGATTCAAAGTCGGGCTGCATCTTCGCGCCCGCCACCTCGATGAACGTGCCCAGCGGGTACTCGGTCGCGCCGGAATCGATATCCGGTCCGTCCACCACAATGCGGTGATCCTCGATCTCGTCCGCCTCGCGCATCTTCACCAGCTCGGCGGTCACGTTCTTGCCGGAGTAGAACTCCACCTTCATATCCTTTTTGCGAATAATTTCGCCCTCGAAGGCGCTGGCGAACGCCACGGGAATGGGCAGCTCCTTGACCTTGATCTTGATATTGCGCAGCTCCAGCGACTTCTTCACCGTCTGCGCGTGGTCGGTCACGCTCTCCAGCGCGCCGGGCACCTGATTTTCGCCCAGATCCACATCGACCACCACCGGGAAGCCCAGCGCAATCGCGCCCGCGCCCGCGGAAACCACCACTTCGTTCAGCGCGCCGAAGGTGTTCACATACGCCGGAACGCGCTCCTTGGTATAGGTGAGCAGCGCCGACAGGTCGCCCGGCTGCACCGAGCCAAAGATCAACGCCGCGCGAATGGCGACCGTGACCACGTGAATCACCGCCGTCATGTCGTGACCCAGCGGCACCACGCGGAACTCCAAGCCCAGCTTTACGCCGCCCTCCGCCGCCTGCTCAATTACATCGCCAATCAGGAAGGTCAAAATGCCCTTGGACTGGTAGTCCTTAATCACGTTGACCGCGTCGGCGGGATCGTCCGCCTTGCCCAGCACAACCGCCACGCCCGGAATATCGCCGGTAACCAGCGGCACGCCCAGCGAACGGATAATGGGATCGGGCACGAAGCCGATGCCGGAATCCTCGGCGTAGGGATCGCCGCCGCCCACATATTTAAGTCCTTCAATAATTTCCGCGCCCACGGCGGTCGCCAGACCGGCGTTCAGCGCGTCGCCCAGCTCGGGCTTATTGCTGATTAAGCTCTTCAGCACGCCCACACAGGCGGGCAGGTCGCCCAGCGTCGAAACCTTTACGCCGGTCGCCGCATAAATGGTGGGAAAGAAATAGGCGGTATCCGGAAACGCCACCTTGGTGTCCGCGCCGTATTTGGCAATGGCGTCGTTCACCGCGCCCTCGGTCAAGCCTGCGACCGCGTTGGAGCCCGCATAAATCAGATCGGTTAATACGCTCATACTCATCCTCCTCGCTCTTCCTGCCGGGGATCCTCCCCCCGGGGATGGTTTGTTTCAATTATAGCGCTTGAAATATCAAAATGCAATAGAAAGTTTACGAACTGTTACTATTCCGCCTGCGGCTTCGTTACTGTTCCGCCTACGGCTTCACAGTAAGTGGACGGGGGACACGTCCCCCGCCACTGCCACCCCCCTACAGGTTTTGCTGAAACCGCTATGCGGTTTCCGGGCGCAAAACCTGCAAGGAAGCGGACACTTGGTCCGCGTCCTCGCGGCGTACACGCCGCCGCTGCGGATTGAAAGTCGGGGGTTGCGACCCCCGACACCCCCATGGGTGAATAGTAACGCGGCTTCACAGGTTGTGAGCGGGATGCGCGCCCCTTGGGGGATGGCGGCTACAGTCTTTATGAGAACTGCGCACGAGCGCGCATTCTCTTAGGGGAAAACGCGTTTTCGTGGCAAACCTGTGCGTTTATTTGGACAAACTTGCACTTTGTTTGAAGCTTCTCTGGCAATGCTTGACAGCGTAAAACAGTCTTTCCATAATGGATAGTGATAAGCTATATATGCATTCAACCAAACTGTGGAGGATGAGGTATGCTCTCCAGAATCAGCGTAAAAAAACCGTATACCGTTATTGTGGGCATTATATTGGTCATTGTATTGGGCGTAATTGCCTTTGGGCGCATGACCACCGATATGCTGCCCAGCATGAACTTTCCTTATGTCATTGTATATACCACCTACATTGGCGCCACGCCGGAGCAGATTGAAACCGAAGTGACCCGACCGATGGAGTCCTCCTTCGCCACTTTGACCGATATTAAGGAAATTCAATCCCGCTCCCGCGACAATCTCGCGCTGGTCATTTTGGAATTCAATTCCGACGCGGACATGAATACCGCCCTGATCGAGATCGATTCCGAAATTACCACCCTGCAGGCGTCGTGGCCGGACGCCGTGGGCGCGCCCGCCATACTGAAAATCAACCCCGACCTGCTGCCCGTATCCATCGTGTCCGTTTCGCGCGAGGATATGGACATACTGGCGCTTTCCACCTACGTGAACGATACGCTCATTCCCCGCTACGAGTCCATCAACGGCGTGGCGCAGGTCAGCGCATCCGGTCTCATCCAGCAGGAAGTGGACGTAACCATAGAGCAGGACCGCATCGACGTACTGAACAACGCCATATTGCGCGATGTAGACGCGCAGCTGGCGGATGTGGAGGAGCAGCTGGATAACGCGCAGGCGCAGCTGAGCGACGGGCGCAGCCAGCTCGCGCGCCAAAAGAGCGCCATACTGGGGCAGCTGAATTCCGCGCTGGAACAGCTGGACGGCGGCGCGGAGCAAATGGAATCGGCGCTGAGCGAGCTCAAGGCGCAGCGCGCGCAGCTGGCGGAGCAGCTGGAGCAGGTCAACAGCGCCATCGGGCAGCTGGAAAGCCTGCCCACGCTCACGGAAAACCAAAAGGCGCTGCTCAAACAGCTTCAGGAGCAGCTGGGCGCGCTCGAAGGGCAGAAGGAGCAGCTGGAAAGCCGTCTGGAAGCCATTCGCGACCAGCAGGGCACCGATCGTATCTCCGGTCAGCGGGAGGACGCG
>JAFUAR010000132.1 GCA_017460585.1 Clostridia bacterium | reverse complement strand
CGGTTGTCCCTCGCACGGATATCCGGCGGTTCTGTTCGGATCATCCAACGATGCGTCTTGTTTCAATTGACGGCGCTGACCACCGGTTCAAGAATGAGGGAGAGCTGGAGAAACCAATCAGCGCAGCAATGGGATTCTGGTCAGAGAATAACGGCTTAAAACCGAACTTCCGCCGCGCCGCTGCCACAAAGCAGCGGCAAGTTTTTTCGGATCGCGAGAGTTGTGCCGATGGGCATCCTAAAGTGCAAACCTCAATTGAACAGTTTCGCATATCGGATAACTGCAATATTCGGCTACTGAAACAATGAACACTTTCAATAACCCCTTGCCTTTGCAGAAGGATGGTTTCGCGATCCGACGGGATCCGATGCCAAGGCCTCAGAGTTCGATTTCCATAGTCTCCTGATTGTTGACGATGTCCAAAGCGGTCTGGAGCCGACTGAGGGTTTCAGAGACTTCACTGAGAAGATCCTTTGCGGCCTGGACACTGTAATTGGCGTAGTCATACTCGATGTTTGAGGACGAACTGCCATAGCCGCTGTCAATGCGCTGCTTTTCCAGCCTGCGGCTCATCTTGAGGAGTTTTTCCTTCTTCCGGGTTAGTTGGGGGAGATAGACGAGGACCTCGTCGATGGTCATGTTAAAATCCGGAACCTTGTGCGTCGTGTTGAAAACGTTGACTGCGTGCTTGACGGTTCGGATCCGACGGTCTAGCGCGTCCAGCTTCTTCTGGGTGGCCGCAAAATCATAGAGCGGTCGGGCTTCCTCAAGGTTCTCCTGGATGGCGGCGATGAAAGAACGGCTTTCCTTCTCATCTGCGATAATCGTGTCGTACTCCTCGTTCAATCGACGCTGCAGCTTGACAACCTGGGATGATGTAAGTTTCATGGTGATCACTCCTTTTCAAATTGTCATGTAGGTGGTTATGATGACCAGTTTCGCCGGAAGTCGGTAGCATCGGTCAGAAGACGCTTAAAGATGCCGTTGAACTTGCGGCTCTGCAACAACGACCAGTCAGAATAGGGATTCTTGCGGATTTGCTCGGCCAGACGCTCCATCTTGTTCCATTCGCGGGAGACGGCTCCGATGGCCTGGTTAGCAGTAGGGTCAGAACGATGGTACATGTATCATGCCTCCTTGTCGTTTTTTCACTCCCGTTCATCGGCGCTGTGCGCCGTTTCAGCTGTGGGCGCGCAGAATGCGCACTGTCCGCGGCATGGCGGGAATGAGAGGGAAATTGCAGTTTTCAAGGTACAAAAAGAGTGCTTTGATCGGTGAACAGGTACAGTTATCCTGCAGCCGTTCATCCATCAAAGCACTCTTGAATCCTGTGAGGGAAGGATATTTAGCTCATGGCCATGTCGACCTCTCGTTTCGATTTGTCTTTCGACTTGGCATCATTATACCGTGCATTTGGAGGCCTGACAAGTGAACTGCTGGTTCAATTTTGGAAATGTTTTGGTACAATAGAAAGGTAACAGGGAGGATAGAAAAACAGAGAGCCAAGTGATAGAATAAAGTTGTGACACCAACTATCACAGGAAAGGCTCTCTGCATGGATAGGATAGCACAGGAAGCGAATGGGCGTCAACGGTTTTTGGAGTATTATTTGAAGCACGGGAACGGGACGGAGACGGCGATACGGTACAAGATCAGCCGAAAGACGCTGTACAAGTGGGTGAAGCGGTATGATGGGACGTGGCAAAGTCTGGTGGAGCGGAGCCGGCGACCCCACAGCTCGCCGCGAGTGCATACGCCTGAGGAGATACGTCAAATCCGTTGTCAGGCAAAGAAGCATCGCTGGGAAGACCTGATACTGGCGTATCAGGAGATGCGGGAAAAGTACGGATATACACGCAGCTACGGCGGCTTCAAGCGCATTGTTGCCAAGCTGAAAGCGGCGAAGGGAAACAAGAAGCGCAAGGCACGGAAGAACAAGCCGTACCAGCGGGCGGAGTACCCGGGGCGGAAGGTACAGGTGGATGTGAAGTTTGTTCCTGCCGAGTGTGTGGTAGATGGTCGGAAGTACTACCAGTTCACGGCAGTGGACGAGTGCAGCCGGTGGACCTATCGGCAGATGTACGACGAACACAGCACCTACAGCGCCGAGAAATTCCTGATAGAACTGATACGGCGATGCCCATTCCCGATCCGGGAGATTCAGACAGACAATGGCACGGAGTTCACCAAGGCGCTGATCTCCAATGATCCCAACGACAAGAGCCTGTTTGAGCTCAAGCTGGAGGAGTACGGAATCCTATATCATCGTATCCGCATAGCCACGCCCCGCCATAACGGAAAGGTTGAGCGCCAGCACCGCATAGACCAACAACGATTCTATGACCGTCTGCGGATGTTCTGCCTGGAGGATGGCTGCAAGCAGTTGGCGGTCTACCAGAAGAAATCCAACGACTACATTAAGCACTGCCTGGGCCTCCGCTCTCCGAATCAGGTGCTTGCGGATTACCTGCGGTGATGTAATGGCACTCAAGGTCGGCCGATGGCCGTCCTGACAACATTGTATCACTTGGCGACGCTGTCAAGGCCGGGTTGTATTTTCCGGCTTCGTTAGTTAGTGGGATTTTCTATCTCTTCTTTGCCGGAAAATCTCCACCCTCTACCTTGACAGCTCCCTTTCCCCAAATGTGTTACCTATGCTTGACGCCAATAGAGCCGTAGGCGGAACAGTAACATTCAACGCGCTTGATGCAAATTCTTCCCCATGGTATACTGAATCAGAGGGACGGATGGCGGAGGTAGTCATAGATGAAAGAAAATCAAGCGAATTGGTCGCGGTCGCGTGATCGGCTGGTTGCGGAGACGACCGCCTTGGGCTTTTCCGCGGAGCTGGCGGAGCTCATGGCGAGGCAGCTGGGCAGTCCGAAGGCGATCGACCGCATGGCGGCGTATATCCGTTTGGCGCATCCGAGTAGCGAAGAGATGCTCGTAGACGAAATGCTCGCCATATGCGCCGAAATCGACGCGTGGCGCGAAAAGAAGGAGAGCCAAAACGCGCAGGCGCGGTACAACGCGCGGCTGTATATGGCGAGAATGCAATCGGACGAGGAAAATGAGGATTAGGGAATCAACGCGGGGAGCTTACGCGATTCGGTCGCGAAGCCTTATTCAATTTGGCTAGGAAATGTCAATTCCTATCCATTGCATGAACGCACAAATGGGGGTATAATAAAGAATACTATGGCGGTCTTTCCATCATTACGGTTTATGGAGCGGTGAGGCATGCGCAGGCGCAGGATACGGGTCAAAGCACGGTTTTTTGTTTTTCTGGCGATATTGCTGATCGCCATTTTTCTGCTGGTGCGCCCGCATATCCGCTTTGGTTTGCGCGAGGATGTGGTATTTACCGCCACGGCTTCATACGATGAGGTGATGGACGCAGTCATTCTGCGCGACGAGCCGGTTACCGCCTCCAGCGCCACGGTGCGCGTGGAGTACGTCGCCCGCGAGGTTTCCGCCGTGTCGGAGGGCGATACCATCGCCAACCTGTTTACCACCGGCTACACCGAAAGCCTGCTCACGCGTCTGGAAACCACGCGGCAGAACATACAGTCCTACCACAAGACGCTGCTGGGCACCATTGTAGATACCAATCTGGACCGGCTGGACGCGGTGATCGATATGGTCGCCGAGGATTTTAAGAATATCGCCGCTCAGAAGACGCGCGGAAACCTGCAATCCGTAGTGGAACAGCTGGAAACCGCCATGGTCAACCGGCAGGAATACCTGCGCCAGAATAAGCGCGACGATACCAAGCTGACCAAGCTGTATGAAGAGGAGAATACCCGCCTCAATTCCATACAATCGTGGCGGCAGGTGAGCACGGCGGCGCAAAGCGGCGTGGTGTCGTTTCATTTGGACGGCTACGAGAGCGATCTTACGCCACAGCTCATGGAAAGCCTCGCGCCGTCGGATATCCGCATGGTGCTCAACGGCGAGCCTCTGGCGCATTCAGCCACCGTGCTGCGCGACGGTATTTATCGCATTGTCGATCAGGAAAAGTGGTACGCGGCGGTGCTTTCCGGCAACGCCAGCTGGAATCCCGTCGTCGGCGAAAACTATTATGTGCAGTTCAACGGTTTCGAGGATTTGAGCTTTGTGGCGCAGGCGTCGTCCGTGCAAAAGGCGGACGGCATGGTGCTGGCGATATTTGAAATAGACGCCCCGATCGGTCCGCTCATTTACCAGCGCGCCTGCAAGGTGAACCTGAGCCGTTCGCTTTCGAGCCTCGCCGTGCGCGAAAGCGCGCTGTACAATCAGGAGGGGCAGCTGGGCGTTTGGCTCAACGATATTCCGGGCGGCACGTTCGTGCCGGTGGACGTGCTCTATCGCGAAGGCGGCGTGGCGTACATTCAGCCCATCGTGGAGGGCGCGATCAGCTCCGGACAGAGAATTTTGATTAAGTAATGGAGATTACCCGCATGAACGAAGCGCTGGAAACCAATATTGCTCAATGGATCGAGAGAATCGGCAACGCGTCGGTCCGATTTGGCGGAGCGGAAATTTGCGCCGTAACCAAAACGGTGCCGGTGGAAATTGTGAACCGCGCCTACGCGGCGGGCATTCGCACCATCGGGGAAAACCGCGTGCAGGAGCTGCTGAGCAAGAAGGAAGCGCTTGATTCGCGCTATGCCGTGCACTTGATTGGGCGCTTGCAGACCAATAAGGTGAAGGCGATGATCGATCAGGTCGATCTGGTGCAGTCGCTGGATCGCGTGGAGCTGGCGCAGGTGCTCAACCGCCGCGCCGAAGAGGCGGGCAGGACGCTTCCCGTGCTGGTGCAGGTGAACATCGGCGAGGAAGCGCAGAAGGCGGGCTTTGCCGAGGAAGCGCTTTTGCCGTTTCTGCAGGGAATCGAAGCGTATCCCGCCCTGCGCGTGCAGGGGCTTATGGCGATATTGCCCATTGCGGACGATCCGAACGATTTGCGTCCACTGTTTCGCAGAATGCGCGGCTGGTTTGAACGCCTGCGCGATATGGACTTGCCCGGCGTGCAGATGCGCACGCTCTCCATGGGTATGTCGGACGACTGCATCGTAGCCGCCGAAGAGGGCGCTACCATGGTGCGGCTGGGCAGAGCGTTGTTCGGCAGCAGGCAGTAAGGACCGCGCAATAGGCTACAATACCCAATGCGCGGTAAAGCACACTTGAGGGATCAGTTAACGGAGGAAATCAACCTATGGCAGGCAAGTTCTATCGGATTCTGGATATTCTCGGATTGACCGAAGAGAGCGATCCGCAGGATTCGTCGCTGGAGGAGTACGGCTCGGGCAGCTATGGTCGTCCGTCCACGTATATTCCGCAGCGCTCCCAGAACGCGAAGCCGAGGCGTACGGCGATGAACAGCCGCCAGAGTCTGCCCGCGCAGAGCTCTGCGAGCCGCAGGAGTACCGCGCCCGCGCGCCGGACCTATGGCGAGGACGAGCGTACCGCCTCCACTGCGCGCAGGTCTACCGCGCCTTCGCGCTTTGAGGAGCCTCCGCGCGCCTCCGCCATCGAGCGCGAGCCGCAAACGCGCTCGTCATCCGGACAGACGCGCAGAACCTCCAGTCGTTTTGAGGAGCCCGCGCCGCCGCGCGTGGAGCAGGAGCCGCCGCGCAGGCAACCTGCGCGCGCAACGGGGAGCACGGTGGTGCTCAACCTAGTGACCCTGCGCGATGCGAACAAGGTGATCGCTTCGTTGGTGCGCGGCAATACCATTGTTATGACGCTCGAGACTGACGATCCCATGATGCGCCAGCGCATTGTGGATACGCTCTCTGGAGCGGTGTACGCGCTGGACGCGACCATTCGCCGCGCGTCGGACCAGACCTATCTGCTCGCGCCGCGTACGGTGGATGTGCAGGCGGCGTACGATCTGGACGAGCAGTTCTAGCGCATGGACGAGAACAAGCGCTTTCAGGAAATGGCGCTGCGCGCCGCATATACGGGCAGAACGCAATTCACGCGCTTTCTGGAACCGGCGAGCGAAGCGCAGGCGGCGCATCTCGCCCGTCAGGCGGGCGCGGAGGTATGCTTCTTCGGCGGGTATGAGGGCGCGGAGCGCAAGCTTGCGGCGTTTTACGCGGATGTTCCGCCGCAGGAATACCCCGTCGCCGCGCTGCAAATTCGCTGGAACGAGCAGTTTTCCACGGCGGGGCACCGCGATTTGCTGGGTTCGCTCATGGCGCTGGGCGTGGAGCGCGATACCACGGGCGATATCTGCATGGGCAGGGCGCCGGGCACGGCGTACTTGTTCTGCGTGAGTGAAATGGCGGATTACTTGGTCGCCAACTGGACGAGCGCGGGGCGCACTGCCATACGCGTGCGGCGCGCAGAGGCGCTCGATATTGCGCCGCCGGAGGGATCGACCAAGCGCGTTACGGTACAGCAGCTCCGGCTGGACGCGGTGGTGGCGGCGGGCTATCGCCTGTCCCGCGCCGAGGCGCAGCGGTTGATCGCGGCGGGGCTGGTGAAGCGAAACCACTTGGAGGAATTGCGCGCCGACATCCGTTTGGAGGCGGGCGATCTGCTCTCCGTTCGGGGCTATGGTCGCCTGAAGCTCATGGAGCTGGAGGGCGAAACGCGGCGCGGTCGCATTGCGCTCACGGTGTTTCTATATGGAAAGTAAAGAAAATGCGACAAATTGCCGCGCAGGCAGGAAAACGCGCACTCCACGCAGAAATGCTATATGATATAATAATTTGTAACACAATTGACCGATATTTGAAAGGATGTTGAAATATGGCGATCACCGTTCAAGATATTCAGGAAAAGGTATTCCCCACACAGGCGACCGGCGGATACGACGTAGAGCGCGTGGACGACTTTCTGGATGAAATCGCCGAGCAGCTGGGCGTGCTGGTGCGTGAAAACCTGCAGCTCAAGCAGGAGGTTTCCCGCCTGCAGGGCGAGCTGAGCAGCAGCCAGTCTCAGCTCAGCGACGCGATTGCCAAGACCCCCGATTACAACGAGGAGGGATACTTCCGCAATCTGCAGTCCGCGATGCGCGACAGCCTGATTTCCGCGCAGCGCGTTGCCGACGAGGCGACCAATAACGCCAAGGCGGAAGCCGAAAAGACGCTGGTCGACGCCAAGGCGGAGGCGGAACGTCTGGTGGGCGACGCGCAGGCGAACGCCGAGGAGATTACCTCCAAGGCGCAGGCGGCGGCGGAAGCGGCGAACGCCGAGTTTGAGAAGCTCAAGAGCGCCGCGGACAGCTATCGCGCCAACTTCCGCAAGCTGCTGGAGGAACAGCTGAGCACGCTGAACGCCAGCGACCTGCTGTTTAAGTAAGAGTTACCATTCACCCAATGGGGGTGTCGGGGGTCGCAACCCCTGACATTCAATCCGCAGCGGCGGCGTGTACGCCGCGAGGATGCGGACCAAGTGTCCGCTTCCTTGCAGGTTTTGCGCCCGAAAACCGCGCAGCGGTTTTAGCAAAACCTGAGGGGGAT
>JAFUAR010000131.1 GCA_017460585.1 Clostridia bacterium | reverse complement strand
CTTGGAGAGCGTGCGGGCGGTGCCCGGGCGCATCGAGCTTTTGCAGACCAATACGCCTTATCGCGTGATACTGGATTACGCGCATTCGCCCGACAGCTTGGAAAATATACTGGTCGCGGTGCGGCAAACCGCCAAGCGCAGGCTCATCGCCCTGTTCGGCTGCGGCGGTAACCGCGATACGGCGAAGCGCCCCATCATGGGCGAAATTGCCGGAAAGCTCGCCGATTACTGCATATTGACCAGCGATAATCCCCGCTACGAGGACCCCATGGAAATATTGGGGCAAATCGAGGAGGGCATACGCAAAACGCAGTGCCCGTATGTGGTCATCGAGAACCGCAGAGACGCCATTCGCTACGCGCTGCAGTTCGCCGAAACCAGCGACGTGGTCATTCTCGCGGGCAAGGGGCACGAGACCTATCAGGAGATCAACGGCGTCAAGCATCCGTTCGATGAAAAGGTCGTGGTGGCGGAGCTGTTGCAGGAACTGGCGAAGCAGGGGGAGGAAGCATAAACCATGCAAAGAATACTTTGGGCGGCGCTTGTCGCATGCGTGTTGTCCGTGGCGTTTGGTCCCATCGTGGTACCGTGGCTCAAGAAGCTGAAATTCGGACAGACGATTTACGATTTGGGTCCACAGTCGCACAAAAAGAAGCAGGGCACGCCCACCATGGGCGGCATTATATTCACCGTTCCGGGGCTGTTGGTCGGCGCGGCGTTCTCCGTGCGCGAGGGCAGGCTGGACTATTTGCCCATGCTTCTGGTCAGCGCGCTGGGTTTTGGTTTGGTGGGCTTTGTGGACGACTTCATCAAGGTCAAGCTCAAGCGCTCGCTGGGTCTTACGCCCAAGCAAAAGCTCATACCGCAAATCGTGATCGCTATCGCGCTCTCCGTTTGGGCGTATCTGAACCCCAATATCGGTTCCAGCCTCATCGTGCCCTTCGCCAAAACAGACTGGAATTTGGGCTGGTTCTACATTCCGGTCATGGCGTTTATACTGGTCGGCACGGTCAATTCGGCGAACCTGCTGGATGGACTCGACGGTCTTTGCGGCAGCATTTCCATGATCGATTTCGCCTGCTTTACCGTGATCTGCGGTCTGCTGGCGGTGCGCAGCCCTGAAAACGCGGGCAACTTCACCAATACCGCCGTGTTCTCCGCGGCGATGTTCGGCGCGATCATCGGCTTTTTGCGCTACAACAGCCATCCCGCGCAGGTGTTCATGGGCGATGTGGGCTCCTTCGTGCTGGGCGGCGCGCTGGCGGGTATCGCCATGGTGACGCGGCTTTCGCTGCTGCTGCCCATCATCGCGCTGGCAATGTTCGTATCCAGCCTTTCGGACATCATCCAAATCAGCTATTTCAAGCTGACGCACGGCAAGCGCGTGTTTAAAATGGCGCCGCTGCACCATCACTTCGAGCTTTCCGGTATGCCGGAGACCAAAATTGTCACCATGTATCGGCTCATCACCATCGCGTTGTGTTTGGCGGCGCTGCTGGGCTTTGCAGATTGATCGACCAAAAGCGCAGGGTCGGCGTATGCCGGTGCACTGCGCTTCATTTCTTTGTACGGGGGTAAACGGCTATGAACAAAATGCGCGCAATGGTACTGGGCATGGCGCGAAGCGGCATCGGCGCGGCGGAGCTGCTCCTGTCGCGCGGCGCGGAGGTGTGGCTCTGCGATCGAAAGGAGCTGGATGGCTTTAACGGCGCGCTGGACGCGCTCATAAAGGGCGGCGCGCACCTGCTGCTGCGTCATCAGCGCCGGAGCGCCCTGGAGCCCGAGCACATCGTTTACGTACTCGTCGACGCTCAACAGGAAGATGTTGTCCTGGGTGGCCTGGCCCACGTTGACGCTGGGATACCAGGGGTTGGCCTGGGCGGGCAGGCTGGTGGGCGCGATGCCCTTCTGCTCCAGCGCAGAGAAGGCCGTGTTGTAGAACTCGCCGTTCAGCCAGGTGCGGATGGAGCTGGCGCTCCACGGAGCCTGGCCGGTCACCGCGTCGAAGGGCGCGGCATCCAGCGCGTACAGCGACACCAGCAGCTTCCGGCTGCCCTCGCTCTTCAGGATCACCCACTCGATGGGCTCCTTCCTGGAGGGATCGCCGTCCTGCTCGTAGCTGCCGAACTGGAGGATGCGGTTCACGCCGATGCTGTCATAGGGCGAGGCCGTCGTCGCCACAGCGGCCTGGGCCGGCGCGGCCTGTACCGGCGCGGCGGCCTGTG
>JAFUAR010000130.1 GCA_017460585.1 Clostridia bacterium | reverse complement strand
CGTATTCTTGAAAATCGTCAACGTGCACTACGGTGGCGTCGGATAACCCATCTGGACGCCACGAATGTCCATGCCCGCGCTGATCGAGCGCGATCACGCCGTATCCGGCGCGCAGCAGCGCATATATGACCTCGCTGAACTTATCGAGACATTCGGTAAAGCCGTGTACGATTACGACCGTACCCTTTGATTGCTCGGCGCGAAATCTTGCGCAGGCAATGGGGCGATCGCTCGCGCCTCGCACCGTATGATTTTCACGTCGAGCGGCGAGAAAGGGCAGCACGCGCTCCGCCATTGCTTCCGAATAGTGCTCGGAACGAATCCATCCGTTATTGAAAAACAAATCCATGAAAGCGCCTCCTTATGGCTTTCTCATGATTATGGAGTAGACCTTCTTTTCATCATACAGCATAAACAGTACTCCGCCCAGTACGCATACGCACGCGGCGGCTACGGCGGTAATGCGGTAGCCCAAACCGGTCTCCTGACCGATGGTGGCGAAGGTAGTGACCAGCACCATGGCGATGGACTGCCCAAGCTTAAAGGCGAATGTGCGCGCCGCGTAGAACATACCGCTGCGGTTCTCCTGCGTTTCCAAAGCGTCGCACTCGGCAATATCCGCTACGACTGCCTGCGGCAAAATGCCGAAGATTGCCATGGCCGGCGCGGCGATTACGCACAGCAGGTAGCCCTGCGCCGCGGGCGGAAGCGGCAGGCTGGAACCAAAGCAGGCGGTAAATACAAAGCTTACGGTGAATACGCAGAAGGCGATGAGAATGAGCTTCTTCTTGCCCAATTTGGGCGTGAGCTTATTGACCGGCACATAGAAGAGAATGGAGAGCGCCGTCATACCCACAAAATAAATGGTATACATACTTTCGCCCAATCCCAAAAGTTTGGTTACGAAATAGGGAAGAGCGGTTTGGAACATGGTAATGCCCAAGAAGTACGCTACATCCGAGGCGACGAAAATGCGGAAATCTTTGTTGCGGAAGGTCGCGGACAGAGAGCGCAGTGCCGGCGCGTCGCTGGGAACTACGTCCACGTAATCGCGTTCGCGAATGGTGAATACGGGTACAAACATACAGCCCATGCCAATGAGCGCCAGCACGCTGAAGGTGATGCGTATGGCGAGCACTCGATCGCCCACCGCGCCCTGTACCAATCCCCACAGCACCGGCGCCATGTAGGCAACCGCCATGCCCGCGATGTAGGTAAACGATATGGCGGTGGAAATATTCATGCGCGTTTTCTGATCGGAACCGAGCTCCGGAATGAGCGCGTTGTAGGGCGTGCAATACATGGTCATGAACAGATAGAATAGTGTGAGCATGAGGAACAGAAACAGCGCGTTGATTCCGCTTTCGCCATTGACCGGAGACCAGAAGGTGAGTATGCAGCTTAGCGCAAAAGGAACGGCTGCGGCGCGCATAAAGGGAATACGCCGACCTTCTTTAGATTTACAGCGGTCGGATTTGGAGGCGATGATGGGGTCGGTAATCGCATCAAAAATGCGCCCAAAGGCGGTAATGGCGCCCAATACGGTCATGACGCCCAGAATCACGCGTCCCTGTGGAATGAATATGGGCTGTCCCTGCGCCACGATGGTGCTGTCCGGCTGATAGTAATTGACCAAAAAGCTGGAAATCAGCGCCGCGAGCAGCGACCATCCGAACTGACCTATGGCAAAGCACCACACCTTGCCGCTGGATAACGTTTTCTTCTGTGCCATTTTCTCAATCCCCTTCCAATAAAATGTGTCTATTTTTCGTACTTCCTTCCGCATTCCAGCGAAGCGAGGGATACGGGGAAGTCAAAATACATATTGGGGTACGGTTCGTTCATTAGCGTAAAGTGCCACCATTCGGATTGAATACCGCGAAATCCGTTATTCAACATGATCTCGCGCAGCAGTGCGCGATTGGCGCGCTGCAGACGGGTTAAATCGCCCGTATACGCCGAATACGATCGCTCGGAAAAGAAATCGAACGGACCGCCCATATCCGCATCTCGCCCGCTGGACATCTCCACTAGCGTACAGTCCAGCGTACTGCCGCGGCAGTGCCCCGAATAGCGGGCGATGAATTCTTCCTCAATCAACCTAGATTTTTCCATTTCGGGGTAAAAAATAGGCTTCATGCGCAGATCTTCGGCATCCGTGAGCCAGCGTTCAAAGTGGCGCACGGCGCGGCGCGGACGGTAGGAATCGTATATCTTGATTCGATAGCCCCGAGATATTGCCTCATCGCTGGCGGAACGGAGTGCGATTGCCGCCTCGCGCGTCATGAGCGCAACGGGTTCGTCATAGCCGTCAATGCGCGCGCCCACAAAGTTGAACGTGGAATGGTAGCGGATTTCCTGCAAGATATCCGGTACGACGGCGGATAACGCCACAAAACCGGAGGCGTCGAGCACATTGTCCATAATGCTTTTTGGAGACATAGGTTTCATCCTTTATCGTTTGGAGGATTTGGAAATTCGAGATAGACGCGTTTCATATGCGCGGATGCGCCAAAGCAGTTCATTATATTCCCGCTCGCTCAGCGTTTCTTCGGAAGCGCGTTTCAGTAGCGGCGCGCCGATGGCGGTCATGCGGGGAACGCTGCGCTGCGCCAGCGCAAGATGCGCGTATTCACCGAGCAGCCTTCGCTGCTCTGCGCCGTTCGCCGCGACAATGCGCATATACAATTTGCGCAAATCGGACACAATATCGCCCCTTTACAGTACATGAAACCATTTCATTTGGAATTCGTTGTGGAAAAAAACAATGGAATCATTGCGCTATAGATCGTTTTCCATCCAGTCCCAACGATTTAGGCGTTCGGTGAGCTGTTTTGTAAGCGTATGGTTTGCGCCGCTGGCGGAAACGCCGATAACGATATTTTCCCTGCGCGCAATTCCGGGAAAAAAGAAGTCGCACTGCTTTTGATCGGACGCATTGTTGAACAGTACGCCCTTTTCATGGCACAGCGCGCCGATTTCCGCGTTCAGGCGCATATTGTTTGTGGCGGCAAGCACCATATGCATTTGCTCTAAATCGTCCGCTTGGAAACATCGCCGAATGAGGGCGATACTGCCTTCGCGTGCCATTTGTTCCAATGCGGGAAGGACCCCCGGCGCGACGACCGTAATATCGCGCGCAAACGGTATGAGCGCCCTCGCGCGGCGCAGCGCGATATGTCCCGCGCCCACAATCAATACGCGCGCGCAGCTTAAATTGACGAATAGCGGGAAGAATGGAGCATCCGCCACGGCAATCACTCCCTCGTCTTGGGTTCTTTGGCGATAATGAGGGAAAAGTAGCCCGCGTCGTCGGGAATTTCATCAACGCCATGGTATACGCGTTCGTTTTCCATGCCGCAGTTTTCCACCATGCCGACTTCGCGACCGCTCTCCTTGAGGCGCGCCTTGACCGTGCTCATACCGCTGGCGGATTTCATGAGCACATAATTGCCGGAAAGGCGCAAATCATCTTCCAAGCGGTGTACCGCGGGCAGAATGTGCAAAGGTTCATTCCACTCCGCAAGCGAAACGCCCAGTCGCGCGGCGGCGGCGCAAAACGAAGGTACGCCGCTTATGAGCTGCAGCTCATATCCGTCTGTTTCCATAATATGCTGAATATAGCTGAACGTGCAATATACGGTGGGGTCGCCCAGCGTAATGTAGGCAATGTTCTTGCCTTCATCCAAAATACCCTCGAGCAATTTTGCCGCCTTTCGGTGTTCTAAATCGATGAGCGCTCGATCTTTGATCATGGGCATATTGACGGAGACCAGCGCCTTGCTATCCATTTCCGGCACCGCGGCGCGGGCAATTTTGTAAGCGACCGCTTCCTTTGGCGATTTGCCCGGTACGGCGATCACATCGCATTCGCGAATGAGCCGAACCGCTTTTAGGGTCATAAGCTCCGGATCGCCCGGTCCTACGCCAATGCCATATGCGATTCCACGCATGATAGAACCTCCTTATGCCTGTTTCACTGCTTTCATTTGTTTCGCGACCTTCCCCGCCGCCTCCACAAGGGAGGAAAGCGTCGACTGCTCTGCAACGGTGGCGTGCAACCCGCATTGCTCCGCCTGCGCGGCAGTTTGCGGACCGATACATACGGCGTGGACGTGAGAACAATCGACATCGCGCAATCCGTTAATGAATCCGCGCACTGTAGAGGCGCTGGTAAATACCGCAAGGTCGATATCTCCGCGTTCAATGGCAGCGCGGACTTCCGGCGCGGCTTCAGCTGTATATTCCGTGCGGTATGCGGCGATATCCTCAACGCGCAGAGATGGTTTTGCCCGAAGCGCGGAAACGAGTTCTACGCTCGCAATCCCAGAGCGGGGAATGAGTATGGAATCGCCTTCCGCACATATGCCGCAAAGCTGTGTTCCGAGCGCCTGCGCGTTCCATTGTGTGGGCAGAAAATCTGCGTTTAGGTGCCATTTGCGCAATGCCTTTTGCGTGCCTGGTCCCAATACGGCGATTCGCACATTGCTCAACGCGCGAATATCGAAGCGCTGCATAAGCGCGCTCATGAATACCTGCACCGCGCTGGGGCTGGTCAATACGAGCCATTGGTAGTTGCCATGGGAAAGCCGATCAATCGCTTTTTCCAACGCGCCTTCGATGGGTACGGTGCGTATCGCGGGAAATTCCAGCACCTCTGCGCCCTGCGCGCGCAGCAGAGAGGACAATTCGGATGCGAGCGCCCTTGGACGGGTAACGACGACCTTTGCCCCGTGAAGCGGGCGACGCGACGCCCAGTCGAAATTGTCGGCAAGGGCGCACACGCGACCTACAATGATGATGGCGGGCGTGCGCACCTCGGCGCGAACGCAAGCTTCCTGCAGCGTCGCGACCGTGGCGGATATGCGGCGTTGTCGGGCGGTGGTTCCACGCTCCAATACCGCGGCGGGCGTGTCGGGGTTCATGCCCGCGTTTAGGAGCCCGCGCATAATATCGGGAAGCGCGGTAATGCCCATTAGGAACACGAGCGTGCCGCCTTCGCGCGCCAGCGCCTCGAAATCGATATTGAGCGAGCGGTCGGCGCGCATATGTCCGGTGACGATGTGCATACTTGAGCAGAAATCGCGGTGGGTGACGGGAATGCCATTGTATGCTGGAACCGCGAGCGCGCTGGGCACGCCGGGTACGATTTCAAACGGTATCTCGTGGCGCACGAGCAACTCCAATTCCTCGCCGCCGCGTCCAAATAGGAAGGGATCGCCGCCCTTTAAGCGCACTACGCGCTTTCCGGCGAACGCGTGTTCCAGTAGTATATGGTTAATCTCCGCCTGTGGAATGGTGTGATGCCCTGAATGTTTGCCAGCATATATGCGTTCGGCGGTATCCGGAATGAACCCAAGTATGCTTTCGCCGACCAATGCATCGTAAACCACAACCTCGGCGTCGGAGAGAACCTCCCTGCCGCGCAGGGTCATCAGCCCGATATCGCCGGGACCCGCTCCAACGAGCCAAACCTTGCCCATCATACCTTACAGATCCTTTCCATCGCGCAGCACTTGTGCCAGCGTGGCGCCGAGTGCAGCCGCGCTTGAGAGCTCGCCGCGCATTGCGCCCTTGCGCCATGCGCCGTTTTCATCATTATAATACACTCCACGAAGATGACTTTGGTTTCCGTCAATCACCGCGTGCGCGCATACGGGCGAGGGGCAGCCGCCGTTCAGCGTGCGCACGAACGCCCGCTCGCACTCCGCCGCAATGGCGGAATGCTCGTCCGCATAGCCGGCGAGCCAGTCTGCGCGCTCGCCGCGCCGCCCTTGTACGGCGAGTATGCCTTGACCGGCGGCGGGAAGCATTTCATCTACGGAGAAGTAGCGATGGATTCTGCGTTCCAATCCCAAACGCTTTAAGCCCGACGCCGCCATGATTAGCGCGTCGAACTGTCCTTCATCCAGCTTGCGCAACCGAGTTTGCACATTGCCCCGTACGGGGCGTATTGTCCAATTTGGAAAGAGCGCTTTGATTTGCAGCGTGCGCCGCACACTGGAGGTGCCTACGACCATATGCTCCGCCTCATGGGTCAGCCCGTCGCGCAGTACCAGAGCGTCGCGCGGATCCTCCCGCTTAGAATAGCAGAGTATAGGAAGCTCTTCGGGCAGCTCCATGGGCAAATCCTTCAGGCTGTGTACCGCGATATCCGCGCGACGCTCCTGCAGCGCGCGATGAAGCTCCAGCACAAACAGCCCCTTCCCGCCCACTTGATCGAGCGTACGGTCGAGTATGCGGTCGCCCGTGGTCTTCATAGTGAGCAGTGTCGCGCGCATTTGCGGATGCGTGTGCTCCAAATGGCGTACGATTGTGTTGCTTTGAATAATGGCAAGCGCGCTTTCGCGGCTTGCGATGACGATTGTATGATTCAACGCCTGCGCGCCTCCGTTAGCCGATTCTTCCTTCGCGCATCCACTGGGCGAGTTCGGGGGCATAGTAACTCAGGTAAATATCCGCGCCCGCGCGATAGGCGCAAGCCGCCATTTCGCATACGATTTTCGCCTCGTCAATCCAGCCGTTGGCTGCCGCGGCTTTGACCATGGCGTATTCGCCGCTTACGCTATAGGCGGCGACCGGCAGACACACGGCTTGCCGCACCTCGCGCACCAGATCGAGGTACGACATGGCGGGTTTGACCATTACGATATCCGCGCCCTCTTCTACATCCATCAGCGCTTCCTTGAGCGCTTCACGGCGGTTGTGGAAATCCATCTGGTAGCTTTTGCGGTCGCCGAATGAGGGCGCGGAGCCCGCCGCCTCGCGGAACGGACCGTAGAACGAAGAAGCGAATTTCACCGCGTAGGACATAATTGGCGTACGGTCGTATCCATGCTGATCCAGCGCGGAGCGAATGGCGCGCACGCGTCCGTCCATCATATCGGAAGGCGCAACCATATCCGCGCCTGCCTCTGCGTGAGAGAGCGCGGTCTTCGCCAGCAGCTCCAGCGTACGATCATTGTCCACGTCGCAGCCGCACAATACGCCGCAATGACCGTGCGAGGTATATTCGCACATACATACATCGGTAATGACGAGCAGCTCAGGATGCAGTTCCTTCGCCCTTCGAACCGCGCGCTGCACAATTCCCTCCGGCGCGTACGCCTGCGAACCGATCTCATCCTTATGGGCGGGAATGCCAAAGAGCATTACGCTGCGCACGCCCGTTTCCGCAATCCGATCCAGCGCTTCGCCAAGGCGATCTACAGTATAGCGGAATTGTCCGGGCATAGCGTCGATTTCTTCCACGCGGTTTTCACCGTCCATTGTGAACATAGGGTATACAAGGGAAGCGGGACTGACGCGCGTTTCGCGCACCATGCGGCGCAGCGTTTCACTTCCGCGCAGCCTTCTAGGGCGTTGAAGCATTTCCATGGGTGTTTTCTCCTCAATCCAAACCATATATTTATTCGTTTATTTGTCTTTTGGGACACAGTTATTATAAACAGATTGTTAGTCGGAGTCAACTTACCGGCGCGTTATGTTTTCACGGGCGCATGGACCCGCACAATTTAATCATTTGCCCGTTTATCCCACCAAATCGATATGGTATAATGCATAAATCATAGTATCAAAATGGATTTTTGTTACTGTTCAGCCTACGGCTTCACAGTAGGTGGACGGGGGACACGTCCCCCGCCACTACCACCCCCCCTCAGGTTTTGCTAAAACCGCTGCGCGGTTTTCGGGCGCAAAACCTGCAAGGAAGCGGACACTTGGTCCGCGTCCTCGCGGCGTACATGCCGCCGCTGCGGATTGAATGTCAGGGGTTGCGACCCCCGACACCCCCATTGGGTGAATGGTAACGGATTTGGATGGAACCGGTAATATGATCTATCTTGATTACACGGCGCACGCTCCGGTGGAACCGCGCGCGCTGGAGGCGTTTTGCGAAACGGAAACGCGCTGCATCGGCAACGCGAACGCGCGGCACATTGCGGGCGAAGCGACCGCACAGGTCATTCAAGATTCATTGAATGTTTGCGCGGAATGCCTGAATGTGCGACCTGAGGAGCTAATATTGACTTCCGGCGCGAGCGAGAGCAACAATACCGCGATTATGGGCATTGTTCACGCCGCAAGGCATATCGGCAGGCACATCATTACCTCGCCGTTGGAGCACGCTTCGGTGAGCGGCTGCCTGACCGCCCTGCAGGAGCGAGGGTGGGAGATCGATATGCTCCATGTGAATCGGCAGGGTCAAATTGACATGGAGGAGCTGCGCTCTTTGCTCCGCAGTGATACAGTGCTGGTAACACTTTGCGCGGTAGACAGCGAGCTGGGCGTCATTCAGCCCGTAGAGCAGGCGGCGGAATGCGTGCGCGCGTTTCCCAATTGCAGGCTGCATATGGACGCGACCCAGTGCGTCGGAAAGCTGCCCGTCGATTTTACTTTTGCAGATACTGTCAGCCTGTCTGCGCATAAGTTTGGCGGAATCAATGGGAGCGGATTTTTGTGGAAGCGTGCGGGCGTAGATATGGAGCCGCTGATTCACGGGGGCACCAGTACTACGCTGTACCGCAGTGGCACTCCGGCTGCAGGGTTGGCGGCGTCGCTGTCCGTCGCGCTGCAGATTGCGACACAGGCGCGCGCGGAACGCTTTGCGAGGGTACTCGAGCTCAATCGATCGCTGCGCAATGCGCTGAGCGCGCGGAAGGGCGTGCGCATACATAGCCCGCAGAGCGCGATTCCCCACATATTGAACATAGGTGTGGACGGCGTGCGCGGCGCGGCGTTTCGCGATGCATTGAGCGCGCGCGGCGTATGCGTTTCGGTCAAGTCCGCGTGTTCCGCCGAAAATACTCCTTCGCGCGCGGTGTACGCGGTGACGAACAACCGCAGGCAAGCGCTCGAATCGTGGCGAATCAGTCTAAGTCACCTGACCTCGCCCGAGGAGCTTGAGGAATTTATTGGCATATTGGATTTGGTGCGTAAGGAGTTTCAGCCATGAGTCGGGAATTGACATTCAGCCAAAAGGTAGAAAGCGGTTTGCTAAAAGAATTTCGCAAGCCAATTTGGAGACCTTTCATGCGGGCAATTCGAACCTACGAATTGATTCAGCCGGGCGACCATATTGCCGTGTGCATATCCGGAGGCAAGGATTCTATGCTGATGGCGAAGCTGATGCAGATTCTTCATCGGCATACCGAAGTGCCGTTCGAGGTGGAATTCCTCATTATGGACCCAGGGTATAATCCCATCAACCGCAGCAAGGTAGAGGCGAACGCGAAACTGCTGGAGATTCCCTATACGCTGTTTGAAAGCGATATTTTTGAAATTGCCAACAGTCAGGAGAAGAATCCCTGTTTCTTGTGCGCGAAGATGCGCAGGGGCTGCCTGTATGGAAAGGCAAAGGAATTGGGGTGCAATAAGATCGCGCTCGGACACCATTTTAACGATGTAATCGAGACCACCGTAATGGCGATGTTTTACGGCGGACAGCTACAGGGAATGATGCCGAAGCTGCACTCCAAGAATTTTCCTGGCATGGAGCTGATTCGACCGCTGTATATGGTGCATGAGCCGGATATCATCGCTTGGAAAAACGCCAACGAGCTCTCTTTCATTCAGTGCGCCTGCAGATTTACCGAGAATTGCACCATATGTGATAACGGGGGCGGCGGATCCAAGCGACAGGAAATTAAGCAGCTGCTCAAGCGCCTCAGTCGCGATAACCCCAATATTGAAGCAAATGTGTTTGGAAGCATTCACATGGTTCAAATGGATACCATGCCGGGCTGGAAAAAGAATGGGGTAGAGCACAGCTTTTTGGAGTGGTACGGCGAGTAAGCGCATCCGGCATCGCGCCGAATATTTTCGCAAAGGAAACGGACGGTTGTATTCCTACCATTTTTCTGGTATAATAGGTATAAACCAAATGCAATAAGGGAGATGCGCGTATGCTCATATCCACGCGTGGAAGATATGCACTTCGATTTATGATTGATCTGGCGGAGCACAACAATGGCGAGGCGGTCACACTAAAAGCGGTGTCGCAGCGACAGGATATATCCGTAAAATATTTAGAGCAGATTGTTACGCTGCTGAATCGAGCCGGTCTCATTCGCTCTATTCGAGGCAATCAGGGCGGCTATCTGCTCTCCCGCGCGCCGGAGGAATACACCGCGGGAGAGATTTTGCGCACGGTGGAGGGTACGCTCAGTCCCGTAACCTGCATCGATCAAGGTCCTGCGAGCTGCCAGCGCTATACAATTTGCAAGACGGTGCGTTTTTGGGAAGGATTGGATCAAGTGATTACAGATTACGCCAATTCGGTTACGCTGCGCGATTTGGCGGAGGGCCCTTCCGCGGCGGACGGCGGAGACTGGTGCATTTGAGCAAGATAATCATTCAAATGATGCGACAGGCGGCAGGAATGCTCCGCCTTTTCTTTTATAAGCAAAGTGCAAATGGGTGCTGAATCCATTCAAATAAAATTTACAGTCTATACATGACATTTCTGTTCCGAAAGGGTATAATATTTTTGGCAATTCATTACTTTGGGGTTTAAACAATGTCAGAAATCAGGATGGACGCGGAAGGCGTCGCCGCCCGCGAAGGCGCGCAGCCCGCTTCGGCAAACCGAACGGCTACGGGTAACACGGGGAATACGCCGCTTCCTCCGCGTGAAAATAGAGTACGCGGGAATACTGGAAATGTGCCTGCCGCGCAAAATGCGGGAAATACCAATCCGCGTATGCGCGTGCCTACGGGCAACACGGGCAACGCGCCGAGGGTTGCGGCGGCAAACGGAGTAAGACCCAGAGGCAACACGGGGAATGTGCCCACTGCCGCCGGACGCGTGCGAACGACTACCGGCAATACGCCAAGGCAAGCGCAAAATCTTTCCAATACCGGTTCTCGACCGCGCGTGCCTACCGATAATACCGGCAATACGCCCCGCACCGGTCAGCCTATGTCCAATTCAAGCGTACGGATGCGCCCCG
>JAFUAR010000129.1 GCA_017460585.1 Clostridia bacterium | reverse complement strand
TCTTAACATAGTCGGCGTGACCGGGGCAGTCCACGTGCGCATAGTGGCGCTTCGCGGTTTCATATTCTACGTGAGCGGTGTTGATCGTGATGCCGCGCGCCTTCTCTTCGGGCGCCTTGTCGATCTGATCGTAGCGCATTGCCTCAGCGCCGCCGACCTGAGCCAGCGCCATGGTGATAGCGGCGGTCAAGGTGGTCTTGCCGTGGTCAACGTGACCGATGGTTCCAATGTTTACGTGAGGCTTATTGCGCTCAAACTTTGCCTTTGCCATTGGTAATTCCTCCCCTGTTACAGTTGGTGTAATGGTTTCGTATGGAGCGGGTGATGGGAATCGAACCCACGTGGCCAGCTTGGGAAGCTGGAGCTCTGCCATTGAGCTACACCCGCGCATTCCCGCCGACATACGCCGTCATACGATGGATATTGTACTTTAGAATTGCATATTTGTCAACAATAAAACGGGAAAACCAGCAAAATTTACCCTGTTTATCGGTTCTTAATCAAAGTATAAAATAACGCGACCCTTCGCGCCATAAAAGCCGCTCCGAACGGGGAAATGGTCCCCCATTCGGAGCGCGATTTGTTAATTATCCGCGCGGTTGTAGCCGTTTTTCATGTGCTTGCTCGCGTCCAGCAGCACCTTGCCCAGCGCCTTTTCGGTTTGCTCCTTCGCCATTTGGCAGAGCTGTTCGTTTGCTTCCTTTAATATGGTAGCATCCGCGCCGTTTGCGATTTTCTCATCGGTTTCGACCACCAGCCTGCGCCCCTTCACGGCTATGGCGTTTTGGTACCGCTCGATTTCCTGCACACAGCTGGAATAGATGGGGTCCGCCAGCGCGCCCAGCAGGCGGCTGCTCCAGTAGAAGTTTTCCGTGGATACCTGCATACTCACGTCGCTTAAATATTTGGGCAGCGCGGGCACGTTGGTATACACCGGCAGCAGCGCGCTAAAGGTGGTGGAACCAAAGCAAATCCATTCCAGACCCTTGACCGCCTCCGGCACGTCGGAGCGGATTTGGCAAATCGAGGTCACGCCGGTGCGGTTAATGCCGATGGAGCGGTACATACCGCGCCTGCCGGTATCCTGATTGGTGTAGGGGTTGAAGGGCGTGCCCTGATAGTGTGCGCTCAGCAGATACTTCACATCCTCCACCGCGACCTTGCGGTCGGGCACGATCGCCCAAGGGATATTGTCGCTCTCGGGCGTAAATTCGGCGTTCTCGCCCTCCCAGCGGTGGGAGTACGGCGCGAGATAGCGCCCCATGAACCACGCGCGGGGCGTGTTGTAAATGTGATCCATATCGGTATGCGAGCCGAAGATATCGCGCAGGTTGAAGGCGCCGTTCTGGTTCAAATCCAAATGGTTCTTTGCAATGAATTCGCGCAGATCCTTGGAGCACATATGCGCCTTCTGCGCGCCCAGCGCGTCCTCCAAATCGAACTGATCGGTGCCGAACTGGTTGGGGTGAATCACGCAGGCGTCGTCCGGCACGCGGCGGGCGATCCAATGGTGACCGCCAATGGTCTCCAGCCACCAGACCTCGTTTTCATCGTTAAAGGCGATGCCGTTGGATTCATAGGTGCCGTACTTTTCCAGCAGCTCCGCCAAGCGGATGACGCCTTCTCTGGCGGAACGGATATAGGGCAGCACCAGCACCACGATATCCTCCTCGCCAATGCCGCCCGGGATATCCTTCTCCCTGCGGCTCTTCGCCTTTTGGTACTCCACCAGCGGGTCCGCCGCCAGTACGCGCGGATTGGAGGTGATGGTTTCGGTGGCGGTCATGCCCACGTTGGCGGCGTTGATGCCGGTCGCCGCCCAGATGCCGTTCTTGGGGTCCACGCTGGGGCAGGCGGTGTAGCGCATGGGAGTGTCGGGCAATTCAATTTCCAAGTGCGATTGCACGGTTTTGTACTTTCGGGGCTGACGCGCGGGCTCGACCACGATCATCTTCTTTTCATCAAAGAAGCCGTCGTCGGTGCGGGCAATCATGGTGGAATGGTCATTGCTGGCGTTCTTTCCGACCAGCAGCGTAGTGCAGGACATGGTTCAACCCTCCTCAGGCTTTCATATAATATATGGAGCGTTGGGCAACGGAAAAACGCTCGCCCAACCCATGGAGCATTTTATATGGGCCCGGCGCGGATGTCAAGGCGGTTGGGCGATTTCGCTGTTCGCAAGTGAACGGAAAACCCATCCCCGTCCACACATTGCACAGTAGTTACCATTCACCCTTGGGGATGTCGGGGGTCGCAACCCCCGACGTTAATCCGCAGCGGCGGCGTGTACGCCGCGAGGACGCGGACCAAGTGTCCGCTTCCTTGCAGGTTTTGCGCCCGGAAATCGCATAGCGGTTTCAGCAAAACCTGAGGGGGTGGCAGTGGCGGGGGACGTGTCCCCCGCCACATACTGTGAAGCCGCAGGCTTCACAGCAACGTTAAATATTCAATTTGCGTCGTTCTTTGCTTGACGAACGGGCGCGGGTCACGTAAAATAAGATTTGTGTCAATACGCCTTAGCCCCGCGCATGGACATTTTTCGCGGAAGCCCTGACCAAGCGTCCGCAAGGAATAACCTGATTTTTGGAGGGAATTTTCACGTGAGTACGTATATGGAAAATCCCCAGACCGTCGAGCGTAAGTGGTACGTGATCGACGCTGAGGGACAGGTTTTGGGTCGTCTGGCTTCTCAGGTGGCCGCCCTGCTGCGTGGCAAGCATAAGCCCACTTTCACCCCCAACTGTGACTGTGGCGATTATATTATCGTTGTCAACACCGAAAAGATGATTCTGACCGGCAAAAAGCTGGATAAGAAGTTCTATCGCCATCACACCAGCTATCCGGGCGGCTTGAAGGAAGTCTCCTACCGGAAGCTCATGGCGACCAAGAGCGATTTCGCCTTTAAAGAGGCGGTTCGCCGTATGCTGCCCAAGGGACCTCTGGGCTACAAGATGGCGAAGAAGCTGTTTGTATATACCGGACCCGAGCACAAGCAGGCTGCGCAGAAGCCCGAAGTGCTCCAGCTGTAATGGGAAGGAGGACGAATCATGAGTAATGTAGGCTTCCATGCCGTAGGCAGAAGAAAGAAGGCGATCGCCCGCGTTCGTCTGATTCCCGGCGAGGGAAACATCATCATCAATAAGCGCAATTTGGAAGAGTACTTTGGCTATGAAACGCTGAAGACCGTTGTGCGTCAGCCGCTGGTACTGACCGACACTCTGGGCAAGTTTGACGTAGTCGTCAACTGCAAGGGCGGCGGCTTCACCGGTCAGGCAGGCGCCATCCGTCACGGCATCGCCCGCGCGCTGGTCAAGGCGGATGCGGATCTCAAGCCCTCCATCAAGAAGGCTGGCTACCTCACCCGCGATCCTCGCATGAAGGAGCGCAAGAAGTACGGTCTGAAGGCAGCCCGTCGCGCGCCCCAGTTCAGCAAGAGATAATCAGACCCAAGCAAGATGCGAAAAACCCCGGAACCATGCGGTTTTCCGGGGTTTTTCTTTTTTTGATTCTTCTGTTCCCTTTGAGGAAATTTGATGCTCTTGATCCCATTTTTGATGGATTCACCATAGGGGAAATTTCTCCTCTCGTCCTCCCTTGAAGACGATCTTATTGAGACGCTTCCATTGCCTTTCGTATCTTCGTTCCGGTTGAACTCTTTTGGCGAGGTTTGTTCTTTTTTATCCCATAACGTAACAATTGAGGTCCAACTCATGTGGGATGATTGCCCGATCAAAAAGCATATCTCAAGCAGCCCTATATATTCTACCTCTATTCGATCGTTGGCGTCTTGCGCTTGATCAAATAATATGTATAATAACAAATGTGAGGAAAGGATGCCAATGAGTGATTACATTGGGGTTTTTCTTCGGGCGCAACTCTTAACTTGAACTTGCGCGCAAATGGGGCTATAATATTTTCAATCCAAACGATGCGTTCAGGCGGCTTTCGGTGCGCCAAATCGGAAACCGCCGGTACAGGAAAAATAAGATCGCGCAGCGCCTATAGAGAGCCCACGATGGGGTGGAACGTGAGCGGTGGCGGCGGTCGTTCCGCTTTCCCATGCATTCCGGCGACGAGTCGGAGGGGTGTGCCCCTTATCGCACTTCGAGCGGTCGCGTGCGTTTTCCACGCGGCAAGCTGGGTGGCAACGCGGATTCACTCCGTCCCGGTACGTTTCGGGGCGGAGTTTTTTTCACGCATCGGCACAATATATAAGGAGGAATTCATTTATGCTGGATATCAATATGCTGCGCAATTCTCCCGATTTGGTTCGCGAGAATATTCGCAAAAAGTTTCAGGAGAGCAAGCTGCCTCTGGTGGACGAGGTGATCGAGCTCGACAAGAAGAACCGCGAGGCGATTCAGCGCGCGGACTACCTGCGCTCGCAGCGCAACTCCATTTCCAAACAGATCGGCGCGCTCATGGGTAAGGGTCTAAAGGACGAGGCGGAGACCGCCAAGCAGCAGGTCAAGGATATGCAGCAGGAGCTGGCGGAGCTGGAGCAGAAGGAAGAGGAATACAAGGCGGAAATTCGCAAGCGCATGCTGGTGATTCCGCAGATCATCGACCCCTCCGTGCCCATCGGCAAGGACGACAGCGAGAACGTGGAAATTCAGCGCTTCGGCGAGCCCGTGGTGCCGGACTTTGAAATTCCCTACCACGTAGACATTATGGAAGCGCTGGACGGCATCGATCTGGACGCCGCGCGCGCCACCAGCGGCAACGGCTTCTACTACCTCAAGGGCGATATCGCCCGCCTGCACAGCGCCATACTCTCCTACGCGCGCGACTTCATGATCGATCGCGGCTTTACCTACTACGTGCCGCCCTTCATGATTCGCTCCGCGGTGGTGAACGGCGTAATGTCGTTTGCCGAAATGGAGAACATGATGTACAAGATCGAGGGCGAGGATTTGTACCTGATCGGCACCTCCGAGCACTCCATGATCGGCAAATTTATCGATACCATATTGGATGAAAAGCAGCTGCCGCAAACGCTCACCAGCTATTCCCCCTGCTTCCGCAAGGAGGTCGGCGCCCACGGCATCGAGGAGCGCGGCGTGTACCGCATTCACCAGTTCGAAAAGCAGGAAATGATCGTAGTGTGCAAGCCCGAGGAATCGCCCATGTGGTACGATAAGCTCTGGCAGAACACCGTGGACTTCTTCCGCACGCTCGATATTCCGGTGCGCACGCTGGAATGCTGCTCCGGCGATTTGGCGGATTTGAAGGTGAAGAGCTGCGATGTGGAGGCGTGGTCGCCGCGCCAGCAGAAGTACTTCGAAGTAGGCTCCTGCTCCAATTTGGGCGACGCGCAGGCGCGCAGGCTGCAAATTCGCGTAAAGGGCGAAAACGGCAAAAAGTATTTGGCGCACACGCTCAACAACACGGTGGTCGCCCCGCCGCGTATGCTGATTGCCTTCTTGGAAAACAACCTGCAGGCGGACGGCACCGTGCGCGTGCCCGAAGCGCTCAGAATGTATATGGGCGGCAAGGATAAGCTCAGCCGCTAAGAAAACGATCAAACGCCCGCGGTTTGCATAAAGCCGCGGGCGTTGCAGTACGTATG
>JAFUAR010000128.1 GCA_017460585.1 Clostridia bacterium | reverse complement strand
TGTTAGGGGGTGGCAGTGGCGGGGGACGTGTCCCCCGTCCACTTACTGTGAAGCCGTAGGCGGAACAGTAACAAACGAAGAAATACCGTTCACAGGCGAAACGCTCTCGCCTTGTGAACGGTATTGAGTATAACAGATCAAGCTTGCGCGCAGGTGACGCGCAGCTTACGTTTTCGCAAGATTCCATATGGGAATGCTGATTTCCATGGTCAATCCGCCGTGCGCGTTTCGCGCGGTCAAGGTTCCATGGTGCCGCCGCACGATCTCCCGCGCAATAGAGAGCCCCAGCCCGCTGCCTGAACCGGAGCCGCCCGGCTGGCGGTAAAAGCGCGTAAACAGCTTGGAAAGCGCTTCCTCCGGCACGCCGCCGCCATCATCCGCCACGATGATGAAGGTCGCCGCGTCCGTCTGCTCAATTTCTACGCGAATGCGCACGCCCTTAGGCGCGTGTTCGCAGGCGTTTTTCAGCAGGTTGCCGATTGCCTCGCCCAACCAACCTTGGTCGCAGCGCAGGCGCGCATTCCCCACAATCGAAAGGGAGGCGTCGCGCCATACGCCGCGTAGGGCGTCCCATGCCTCCTCCACAATGGTGCGAGCATCCGCTTCGGCAAAGTGAAATTCGTAACCGTCGGCGGAAAGCCTTTCCAACCGCAGCAGCGCCGAAATGAGATTTTCCATGCGCTCAATCTGTCCAAGCTCCGCATCCATATGCGCGCCCTCGTCCAATTCGCAATACAGGCGCAGCGCCGCGAGCGGAGTTTTGAGCTGGTGCGAGATATCAGTCGTCAACGCTGTGGCGCGGTGATTTTCCAGCCTTCTCTGTTCTTCGAGCAATAACACGCGGTTATCCAGCTCCGATATGGCGTTTTGCAGCATCGCACTGCTGCCGTCGTCGGTGGCGATGGGCAGCGGAGAAGCCTCCGTTTGCAAAAAAGCCTCGATGCGCTCCGTCGTTTGCCGCTGCCTTCTCTTTTCCTGAAACAGGCGCAAGGCAAAATAAGCGCACGCAACCAGCAGCGCCGCGCACAGCGCGATCAATCCGCCCATTGGTAGCCGACCCCTCGCACGGTTCGAATGTGCGCCGCGCCAATCTTATCCCGCAAGCGGCTCACGTGCACGGAAAGCGTATTGTCGTCTATGAAGTTCGCATCCACATCCCAGAGCGCTTCCAGCAGGTGCGCCCGCGTGGTGACGCGCCCCGATTGCGCCAGCGCGAGCAATATTTTGTACTCGGTGAGCGTACACCCCGCGTCGCGCCCGTTTTTCAATACGATCATGCGATCCGTATCGATGGCGATATCGCCCGCCAAAATTATAGCGGAATTCATCGTACGTCCGCGCAGCAGCACGCGTATGCGGCTGAGCAGCTCTTGCACGCGAAAGGGCTTGGTCACGTAATCGTTCCCTCCGGAATCGAGCGCGCGCACCACATCAAACTCCTCGTCCTTGGCGGTGAGAAACAGTATGGGCGTATCCACCCCTTCTGCGCGCCATTCCCTGCACAGCGCGACTCCGTCGCCATCCGGCAGGGATACGTCCAGCACAATTAAATCGATGCCCGCGTTCAGCGCGCGCCGCGCCTCCGCGATATCCTGCGCAACGCTCGCCTCGTATCCTTCGCGCACGAAAAGCTCCCGCAGTCCCTCGCGCAGCGCGGCGTCGTCCTCCGCCGGATCCCACATCATCCGCGAAAGGACCCAGGTTTTCAGGGCTTCGAAGTCTCCTGCGCCGGAGCAGGTGTCGCCCT
>JAFUAR010000127.1 GCA_017460585.1 Clostridia bacterium | reverse complement strand
GTGGAGCCGTAGTTTCCATCGATAATCCACGTATCTCCGCTCATGACATCTTTTAGGCGTGAAAGGAATACCTCTCTGGGTACGATGGTGCGATCGGCGTTCCAGTAGAGATTATCCAAGTGGGTTAGAGGAATGCCGGTAATGGAGTGGAGGCGTTTGGAAAAAACGCTCTTTCCGCTTCCCAGACAGCCGATTACAATTACGCGCTTCATATTTTAAGCCTCCAAAGTGATTTGCGCCGAATGAGTATAGCACATATAAGTCAAGGGGCGCAACCGTATGTTGAGAACAGCCTAAATAAATGGAGCTACATTAATAATAATGTTATAAATACTATTGACAAAGTTCTGGCATAAAGCTATAATATTAACCATGTTAACGCTGAGGGAGTTTACAAATTTCTGAAAGTCGTGAAACATCATTTTGAATTTGACGCATCTATGCGTTCAAATAAAAATACGAGGAGGATTTACCATGAAAAAGCTACTGACTTTGGGCATCGCGCTTTTGATGATTCTTTCATCCGTAAGCGCACTCGCCGAGTTCACGCCGGTTCCGGTCGGCGAAGTCGGCACCGGTACTCGCGAATATGTCGAGCCGCCGGAGGGCGATTGGGATACCCCCTATACTGAAATCGTCAACATTCGCACCGTAAAGGGTCAGGGCGCCGACGTTGTATTCGAGGCTGGCGAAGATCAGTCCAACAACGAGTGGACCCGCGGCTGGTACAACGATCTGGGCATCGAAGTATCCTACGACTGGATCGACGAGGGCAACACCCAGTATACCCAGAAGCTGAACATGACCATCGCCACCGGCGATCTGCCCGATGTGTTCCGCTGCAACTACATCCAGTTCCGCCAGCTCATGAAGGCGGGGCTGATTCAGGACCTGACCGAGGTCTACAACAAGTACACCTCCGACCGCATTCGCGGCTACGAAGAGACCGACCCGGATACCATTAAGCTGACCACTATCGATGGCAAGATCTATGGTATTCCGATCTACTACTACGGCATCATTGATAACCCGCGCTATATGTGGGTCCGCAAGGATTGGTACGAGGAGGAAGGTTCTCCCGAGCTCAAGACCGTTGAGGATTTCGAGAACCTCGCCAAGACCATGATCGAAAAGCACTGCAGCTACGCGGTTGCCGTAGACAACACGCTGGACTACCTGTTCATGACTGGTCCTATGTTCGACGTGTATCTGGGACAGCCCAGCCAGGGCTCCTACTTCTGGTACAAGGATGATGACGGACGCATCAAGGCCGGCATCGCGCACGAAGAGTTCAAGACCGCTCTGGAATACTGGGCGAAGTGGTATCAGGAAGGCATCCTGAGCCCCGACTTCATGAACTACGACTACAACGGCATGAACGAAGAGGTCGTTACCGGTCGCGCCGCGTTCCATCCCTTCTATCAGTGGGAAGGCTGGCTGAACAACCCCAATCTGGTTGCTGCCCAGCAGAACGAAAATGCTTATCTGATCCCGCTGCAGTTCCCGACCATCGACGGCTCTCAGGTTCTGGGTCAGGTTGGCTTCCCGAATGCGGACGTCATCGTGGTTTCCAACACCTGCAAGAATCCCGCCGCGGTTATGAAGCTGCTCAGCTACACCGATAAGATCATGTTCGATCCCACCACCGTTCTGACCGAGGAGCAGTTCAAGGGCTTCACCGATGGTCAGCGTGAGCATCTGCCCGGCGCGTTCGAAATTCTCGACCCGCAGGCCGACATGATTCAGTTCGAGCACGTGCTGTACGCCATCGAATCCGGCGACACCAGCGAGCTGTTCACCTCCGGTATGAAGAAGAAGTACGGCGACTCCATCAGCTGGATCGAGAACAAAGAGCCCGGCGGATTGGGCGCGTTCTGCCAGCAGGGCTTCGAGGGCTGCTCTTACGATCTGGCCAAGTACCTGATCGATAACGATTACCTCAAGCGCACCGATATGTGGGGTCCGTCTCCCGAGGCGTTCGATGACACCGTGAACACCATGGACATCATCAGCATCGGCGTTTCCGAAATCATCATGGGCATCCGTCCCGTAAGCGATTACGACGATATTCTCGCCGACTGGTATGCCAACGGCGGTCAGATCATGGAAGATGCCGTGAACGCAGAGTACGGCGACTAATCCAAACCACTCCGTTTCTCTAACGTGTTAGAGTTCACGGAACATAGAGGGCTTGCAAAAGGGCTGCTTGCGGCATCTCTTGCAAGCCCTTTCCTCTAACCAAACGCAACAGGGGGTATGTTTCTGTGCAAGGCAAAATTGTAGATCGCCTCAGGAAGGATTGGCCATGGCTGCTCATGCTGGTGCCGGGCGTAGTATTGACCGCGATATTCTCGTACGGTCCCATTTACGGCATCGTTATGGCGTTTCAGGATTATAACCCTGGTCTTGGCTTTTCTCGCTCGCCGTGGGTCGGCATGGAAAACTTTAAGCTGATCTTTCAGCAGGCGCAGTTCCTGAATACGATTCGGAACACATTCTTCATTTCAATCTTTAAAATTATTTTCGGGCAGACCGCTTCGGTAATATTCGCGCTTCAACTCAATGAAATTCGCCAGAATGGTCCCAAGCGCGTGTTCCAGACCATCGTTTACATTCCCAACTTCGTGTCTTGGGTTATCATGGCGGGTATTCTGCTGAATCTGTTGGCGACGGACGGTATCGTGAACCAAGTGCTCAAGGCGCTTGGCGGCAAGCCGATACAGTTCATTTCCAATAGAGACGTGTTCCCTTGGACGCTGATCTTCACCGATATGTGGAAGACCTTCGGTTTCGGTACGGTCGTATATCTGGCCACGATGACTTCCATCGATCCGGAGCTGTATGAATCCGCCGTAATCGACGGCGCGGGTCGCTGGAGGCAGACCTTCAGCATTACCCTGCCGCTGCTGGTGCCCATCATTATTTTGATGACGGTATTGGCGCTCGGTAACGTGCTCAGCGCGGGCTTCGATCAGGTGTACAACCTGTATTCCCCCGCGGTATATCCCACGGGCGATATTATTGATACCTACGTCTACCGTCTGGGCTTGCAGAACGGCAAATACGCTATTGGTACGGCGGTTGGTCTGTTCAAGTCCGTGGTATCCAGCGTGCTGATTTCCACCTCGCTGATTATCTCGTATAAGTTTGCGGGCTACAGAGTATTCTAAGGGAAGGAGGATTGTGAGATGAAGTTTCGTACCAAAGGTCAAAAAATATTCACTGTAATTAACTATATTTTGGTTATATTCGTGTGTCTCAGCTGCTTCCTGCCGCTGCTGAATACGCTTGCAATCTCCTTCAGCGCGCCCACCTATGTGGCCGCGGGTGAAGTGTACTTCCTGCCCAAGGGCTTTACTACGCAGTCGTACGCCTTTGCCATGAGCAACGGCAAGTTCCTCAGGGCGTTCTGGGTGTCCATCAAGCGCTGCGTATTGGGCGTGGGTCTCAACCTGTTCTGCATGATTACCACGGCGTATCCGCTCTCCAAGAGCAAGCAGCGGTTCGGCGCGCGCAATTTCTTCATGTCCTTCTATGTGTTCACCATGCTGTTCGGCGGCGGTCTGGTACCGTGGTTCATATTGATGAACAACCTCAAGCTCCTCAACAGCATTTGGGCGCTGGTGCTGCCGCTGGCGGTTCCCGTTTCCAATATGGCAATTTTGATGAACTTCATGCGCAGTCTGCCTCCGGAGATTGAGGAAGCGGCGAGCATCGACGGCGCGGGCATTTTCCGCATTCTATGGTCCGTGCTGCTGCCCATACTGAAGCCCTCGTTGGCGACGGTAGGTCTGTTCTCGTTCGTCAATCACTGGAACGACTGGTTCCAAGGCGCTCTGTTCATGAACAACCCGAACAACTATCCTCTGCAGACCTATCTGCAAACCCTGCTGACCAACTTCCGCGATTTGCTCCGTCAGTCGGGCTCGGACTATTACTCCCTGCTCTCCCGCATGAACGAGCAGACCGGTCGCGCGGCGCAGCTGTTCATGGGTCTTTTGCCGATCTTGGTGGTATATCCCTTCGTTCAGAAGTATTTCACCACCGGTTTGGTCATGGGAAGTGTCAAGGGTTAATCCCTTCGCCATATTTTCTATGCCGTTCAGTCAATCAGGCTGGGCGGCTTTTGCGTTGATTTGAAATCATTTCCGCCACTTGCTCGCAATGCGAAATGCAAAGATTTTCTTTTCAAAGCTGCCTTGTAAATTAAATTCGCGTTGCGCGCAATCACACAGTTGCAAACTGTACGCGTGGGTGATACAATACCTTCGGATATCGCAAAGGGGCGATATCAATACAATTGCACATTATGGCGTTGGGTGCGTCCTTCGGGGCGGTAATAGGGAAACAGGTGCAAATCCTGTACGAACTCGTCACTGTAATGGGGGAGATGGAGCGCGTTTACGGTCACTGGCGATTGCTGGGAAGGCTGCGCTTCTTTCACAGATCCCTGAGTCAGGAAACCTGCCCGATGTCGGTACCGGAGTATTCTCTCCAGATCACGAGCCATTGATCGTACCATGATATCCGCCTTGTTTCCTTGAGGGAAATGTAGTGCGCGTATTGGATGCGTCCGCCGTGTTCTGGCGGACGCTTTTGTTTGAAAAAGCAGCTCTAGTACCATCCGTGCGGAACTCAGAACGAGGAGGAAGAGATCCATGAAGAAACTGCTTGCACTGTTGGTTGCCCTGATTCTGTGCCTGACCGGCGTAATCGCGCTGGCGGAAGAAGAGGACGAGGAAAACTACGAGACCGGCGACGCCACGCTGGACAACGTGCTCAATCAGGACGAAATCGGCGAGAAGGAACTGCTGGTCGTGTCCTTCGGTACCAGCTTTAACGACAGCCGCCGCCTGACCATTGGCGGCATCGAAGGCGCGATTGCCGAAGCCATTCCGGACTTCTCCGTGCGCCGCGGCTTCACCAGCCAGATCATCATCGACCACGTGCTCTCCCGCGATGGCATCGCCATTGATAACGTGGGCGAGGCGCTGGATCGCGCTGTTGCCAACGGCGTCAAGACGCTGGTTGTGCAGCCGACCCACCTGATGGATGGCTTCGAATACAACGATCTGGTAAACGAGATCGCCGAGTATGCCGACCAGTTCGACGCGGTCGTTATTGGCAATCCGCTGCTGATCTCCGACTCGGACTTCACCGCCGTGGCGCAGATCATCACCGAGATTACCGCTGAGTATGACGACGGCAACACCGCTATCGTGTTTATGGGTCACGGCACGGAAGCCGATTCCAACAAGGTCTATGCCCAGATGCAGCAGGTGCTGACCGACGGCGGTTACGAGCACTACTATGTGGGCACCGTAGAGGCGACTCCCTCTGTGGAAGACGTGCTCGAGCTTGTACAGGCGGGCGAGTATACCCGCGTGGTACTGCGTCCCTTGATGGTGGTTGCGGGCGATCACGCCAACAACGATATGGCGGGCGATGAAGAGGACTCTTGGAAGACCCTGTTTGAAAACGCCGGCTATGAGGTCGTAACCGTTCTGGAAGGCTTGGGTCAGGTTCCCGCCATTCAGCAGCTCTATGTGGAGCATGCGCAGGCGGCTGTGAACGCGCTCGAGGACTAATTCATACTAAATCGGGCGGACGGCGCAAGTCGTCCGCCCTTTGAATATGTAAAGGAGGAAAATCCATGCTTCGATTCAAGTGGATGATAATTCCGGTGCTAATCGCGCTGTTGTGCGGTATGGTCGCGCTGGGGGAGGGCGTTTCTACCAGTCAGGTGGCGGATGATGCGGATATGATCGACGCGATAGACGTGGTAGAGCCCGGTATGTCTCCCGTAACGGCGGATATGCTGAATCCCGGACAGTACGAGGTGGAGGTGGTCAGCTCTTCCTCTATGTTCAAGGTGGCGAGCAGCCTGCTGATCGTTTCTGAAAATGACCTGAGCGTTCAGCTCAACATTGCCTCGGATAGCTATATGTACCTCTATGCCGGTACGGCACAGGAAGCGTCGCAGGCACCCGAAGAGGCGTTGGCGGTCGCCGAGCCGCTGGAGGATGGCGGCTGCACGTTTGCGCTGTCCATCGATGCGCTCGATGCGGCGGTGGATTGCGCCGCCTTTAGCCGCAGAAAGCAGCAGTGGTATCCTAGAACGCTGCTGTTCCGCTCCGATTCGCTGCCGATTGAGGCGTTCCGTGCGGATTCGTTGGTGACCGTAGAGACGCTCGGCTTGGAAGATGGCGAGTACGCGGTGCGCGCGCTGCTGGAAGGCGGCTCCGGTAAAACGCAGATTGAGGAAGCAACGCTCAAGGTGGAAGCCGGCCTTGCTACCGCGGTGATTACCTTTAACACTTCCAAGATCGACTATGTGGTGGTCGACGGAGAGCGCTTTGACGCACTCAATGCCGATGGCAACGCCATGTTCGAAATCCCGGTACCGTGCTTCAACCAGAAGTTCTCTATATTGGTAGACAGCACAGTAATGAAGCCTTCCCGAGAAGTTGATTATACGCTGGTAATCGAGTTGGAGGAATAAACAATCGATACGCAAACGGTTGAACGAGGGTGACCTCTTTGAGCCATTTTGAGACAACCCTTGCTTATGATGCTAAGACCTTATAGGGCACAATCATAACCACCCATTCCAACGGGTGGTTATGACTTTCTCAAGCTCGAAAATCGTCAGCAGGGTATAAAAAGGTTTAGGAGCGAGCTCCGGATTGAAGCGCCAAGGACCATCATATTCGCTGGCTTCTTATTATTTTAAGGACTTCGATAGCCGCTTTTTCGCGAAATTTTCGTTCTTGACAAAAGTCCCGTCGATCGATATAATAGCTTCAAGAGGCAATGAAGGAAAGAGTACCTCCATCCGCCGCCTTGCAGAGAGCTTCCGTTTTGCTGAAAGGAAGCAGGCGCGCGCGGAGGGAACATGGCTCCTGAGCCGCCTGCCGAAGCGCTCTGCCAAGGTTGCGACGGGGACCGCCCGTTATAGCGGGAGGCATTGATGGATGCCGGAATGAGGCTTCGTATATACGGAGCGAATAGAAGTGGTACCACGGCGACGTCCGTCTTCTGAATCGTCAGAAGAGCGGACTTTTGTTTTTTGGTAAAGGAGGTTTGCATATGCCTATTCGCATTCCCAATAATTTACCCGCGCGAAAAATGCTGCAAAGCGAAAATATATTCGTTATGAACGAGGCGCGCGCGCATACGCAAAAAATCCGTTCGCTGAAAATATTGATCTTAAATCTGATGCCCACAAAAATCGCGACGGAAACTCAGCTTGCGCGACTGCTGGGAAATACGGCCTTGCAGGTGGAAATGGAGCTGCTGCGCGTGCGCAACCATCAATCGCGCAACACGCCGGAGGAGCATTTAATCTCGTTTTATAAGACCTTCGATCAGGTGCGCCACTTGAATTACGACGGCATGATTATTACTGGCGCGCCGGTAGAGCATATGGAGTTTGAGCAGGTGGAATATTGGCGGGAGCTCACCGAAATTATGGATTGGAGCAAAACCCACGTAACCAGTACGCTGCACATCTGCTGGGGCGCACAGGCGGGATTGTACCATCATTTCGGCATTCAGAAATATGGGCTTTCGGAAAAGCTGTTCGGCGTGTATCCGCACAGGGTCGTGCACAAGGGCTCCATATTGTTCCGCGGGTTCGATGATCGTTTCATGGTGCCGCATTCCCGCCACACCACCGTGCGCAAGGAGGATATTGAAGCGGTGCCGGAGCTCAAGATTTTGGCGGAGAGCGATGATGCGGGCGTGTACGCCGTTTCCACGCACGGCGGCGCACAGGTATTCGTTACCGGACACGCGGAGTATGATCCAGAAACGCTGGACAACGAGTATCGCCGAGACCTGGACGCGGGACTGCCCATTCACATTCCGGAACACTATTTTCCGAACGATGACGATACGCAGCCGCCGCTATGCTCGTGGCGTTCCAGCGCGCATCTGCTGTTCGCAAACTGGTTGAACTATTTCGTTTATCAGGAAACGCCTTACGATCTGGCGGAGATCAGTAAATCAAAAACGGGCGAATAAAACGAATAAGGGGAACGATTCGATTGGAATCGTTCCCCTTGCGCATTAATCGGAATGGTGCTTAATGAGTATTTCCGCAATATCGTGGAGTATGCTGCGTTCCTCTACTGTAAGCGCCTCGCTGACATCCAGCAAAGCGGATTCTACCGATTCCTGCAGCAGCGCCTCGGGAGATATTTGCAGTACATTGCAAATACAAACAAACGTATCCAGACTGCAATGCTTCAATCCGCGCTCGATATGCCCGATATATGAAGCGGAAACGTCGGTCTTGCCCGCCAATGCCTCCTGAGTCATTTTCAATTGTTTTCGACGGGTCTTAATTCGCTTTCCCAAGGCCTTGTAATCCATGATGCGCGCCCCCTCGAATTATTTTAGGAAATAACTTTAACTAATTTAGTATACCACAGAAACACCCATTTTGCAAGCAGTTTATTATCGAATTTGATCATTTGCCCTTCCTTGACTTTTACAATTTTTCAGGAATATGAATTGTCATTTTATCGCTTTGCGATCATTTGCAACATACAATGCGCTATATTCGCCTTGCATCGCCTACGCCCTCTGCGCTATAATATCCATTGGATAAATTGATAACACGGAAAAAGAAATTCCATATCGAATAAATGCGTTCGACTCGGCAAAATACACCGTTTTGTCGAACTGCGATTTGCGCAGAATGAAAACGCGTCCATGGGAGGATCGATATGCTGCTGACGGCGGAACATCTATATAAAAATTATGGCGACAAACCCCTTTTGAACGACGTGACGCTTTATCTGAACGCGGGCGACAAAATTGGTTTGATCGGCGTAAACGGCGCGGGTAAATCCACGCTGCTTCGGCTGCTGGCAGGAAAGGCGGATGCGGACGATGGCGCAATTTCTACCGATCCCAACGTACAAATCAGCTATCTGGAACAGCTGCCCGCAATGAACGAGAACGTTACCGCGGTCGATCAGGTGTTTTTGGGGCATCCAAAGGAATTTCGCGCCATTCACGAATACGAGGCGCGAGCAATGCTCAATCGGTTGGGCATTGTGGAGCCGGACGCTCTGGTCGGTACGCTCTCCGGCGGACAGCGCAAGCGCGTGGCGCTGGCGTCCGTGTTCGTACATCCGGCGGATGTGCTCATACTGGATGAGCCCACCAACCATCTGGATGCCGATACCGTGCTTTGGCTCGAGGAGCGCTTGCGCAAATTTACCGGCGGATTGATTATGATTACCCACGACCGATATTTTTTGGAGAACGTCGCCAACCGTATTTGCGAGCTCGACCATGGTAAGCTGTACGGCTATGAGGCAAATTGGTCGAAATATCTGCTGCTCAAGCAGGAGCGCTTGGAAATGGCGCAGGCGTCTGAGCGCAAGCGGCAGGCGCTTCTGCGCCGAGAGACCGAGTGGATTCAGCGCGGCGCGCGGGCACGCTCGACCAAGAGCACGGAACGAATCGCCCGCTATCAGGCGCTCAAGGCGCAGGAAGCGCCGCCGGAGGCGCAAAAGGTCGCCATCGCGGCGGGCGCGGCGCGCCTTGGCAGAAAGACCATAGAGCTCGACCACGTGCGCAAGACGTTGGGCGGCAGGGAAATCATTGACGATTTCAGTTACACCGTATTGCGCGATGATCGCGTGGGAATCATCGGTCCCAACGGAGCGGGCAAATCTACACTGCTCAAGCTCATAGCGCGCGAGCTGCAGCCGGATGAAGGCGTGATCGATGTAGGCGCTACTGTGCGCATTGGCTTCTTTTCGCAGGATGTGCAGGCGCTGCCCGCGCAGCAGCGCCCGTACGATTATATTTGTGAAATTGCGCCGAGCCTCAATACCTCGGAAGGGCGGCAATCCGCCACACAAATGTTGGAACGCTTTTTGTTCCCGTCGGAGCTGCAGTTTTCCACCATCGGAAAGCTTTCCGGCGGAGAAAGGCGCAGGCTGTACCTTCTGGGCATATTGATGAGCGCGCCCAATATACTGCTGCTGGATGAACCCACCAACGATTTGGATGTTGAGACCCTTACCGTGTTGGAGGATTATCTTGCGGATTTTCCCGGCGCGGTACTGGCGGTTAGCCACGATCGCTATTTTCTGGATAAGGTAGCCGCTTCAATATTCGAACTGCCGGGCGATGGACGCGTGCTTCGCTCCATGGGCGGCTATACCGACTGGCTTGCCCAGCGCGCGCAAGCAGAGCGTGCAGCGAAGCCGAAGCCAGAATCCGCCGCGCAAGCCCGCAGGGGCACCCATGAGGCGAAGCTGAAATTTACTTTTCAGGAACAGCGCGAATACCAGACCATCGATCAGGAGATCGCGCGTTTGGAAGCGCAGATAGAAGCGCTGGACGTGGAGATCGGAGAAAATGCGACCGATTACCAGAAGCTGCAGAATTTAACGCTGGAGCGGGAACGCGCCGAGCGGGAGCTGGAAGAGAAGACGGAACGCTGGGTTTATTTGAACGATCTGGCGGAAAAAATCGCCCAACAGAATCGGAGGTAGAATCATTCTATGAGCTTTGCGGTAACTCTATCTACAGTGTTAATGATGCTGGCGTATTCCGTGCCGGGCTATTTGCTCATCAAGTTCGGAAAAATCAAATCGGGGCATATCTCCGATTTCGCCACTACGCTTCTGTACGTATGCTCCCCGTTCCAAACCGTATACGCTATGCATAAAATCGAGTATTCGGGATACATGGTGCGGTATTTGGCGCTCTCGCTGGCGCTGGGTATGCTGCTGATGGGCGGTATGCTGCTGATTGTATATTGCGTTCTTCGGCGCAAACAGGAAATTGTGGCGTATCGCATTTATACCGCTTCTTCCGCATTGGGCAATTGCGGGTTTATGGGCATTCCCATGCTGGAAGCGCTCATGCCGGAATATCCGCAGGGCGTGGCGTTTGCATCGTCGTTTTTTCTGGCGATGAACATTCTCATGTGGACGGCGGTATCGTTCATTTATACGCGCGATCGCAAATATATCTCCGTGCGCAAAATATTCCTCAATCCTTCGTCCATCGCCATGGGGCTTTCGCTCATACTGTTTTTCGGGCGCATTCAGCTGACCGGCGCTGCGGAGGAGTTTGTGACTACGCTTTCCAAAATGGCGACGCCCCTGTGTATGCTGATATTGGGTATGCGTCTGGCGGCAATTCCACTCAAGCCCATGTTTACCCGTCCCGGGCAATATGCCGCGAGCGGGCTCAAGCTGGTGGTGTTTCCCTTGTTTGCGTTGGCGATACTTTCGCTTCTGCCGGTGGAACGCGAGTATGTGCGTACATTATACATTATTTGCTGTATGCCTGTGGGAAACCTGATATTGAGTTTTGCAGAAATATTGGGCGAGGGGCAGGATGTCGCTGCGAACGTGGTGCTGCTTAGCACGATTCTCAGCATGGCGACAGTGCCGCTCATGACGCTGATCGTATAACTCAGTCGACATGGGTCATTCATAATCGGTTGATATTGGGCGGATATAATTTTAGTAGCGCAAAATAAGAAACGAAGGTGACGGAATGTTTCACATACTGGTGGTGGAGGACGACGCGAATACCCGCAAATTGATGGAAGCGGTACTGCGCCAGAATGGATACGAGCCCATCTCCGCCCGCGACGGCATCGAGGCGCTGGAGGTGCTCGATCGCAAGCACGTAGATTTAATCGTGCTGGATATTATGATGCCGCGCATGGATGGATACGAATTTACCGAAACGCTGCGTTCCTCCGGAAACGACCTGCCCATATTGATGGTGACCGCGCGCGAAAAGCCGGTGGATAAGCGCAGGGGTTTCTTAATCGGTACGGATGATTATATGGTCAAACCGGTGGATGAAGAAGAGATGGTGCTGCGCATCGCCGCGCTGCTGCGCCGCGCAAAGGTAGTCAACGAACATAAGCTTACCGTGGGTTCCACTACGCTGGATTACGACAGTCTCACTGTAACCGTGCCGGAAGGCGTGCTGGAATTGCCGCGCAAAGAATTTTTGCTGCTGTTCAAGCTGCTGTCCTATTCCAACAAGATATTTACGCGTCGCCAGCTGATGGATGAAATATGGGATATGGATTCCGATACCGATGAGCGCACTGTGGATGTGCACATCAATCGCTTGCGCGACCATTTTCGCGGCAATGAGGACTTTGATATCGTTACCGTACGTGGTTTGGGCTATAAGGCGGTGAAGCGGGCGTGAAACACGATCCAAGGCATTCGCTCAACGCGCTTTTAATTACATATTTAATGCTGGTGCTGATCGCTTCCGGTATGCTGGCGGGCACATTCTATGTGGCGCTCTTTTTGCTGGGTCTGGGTCCCGCTTTTCTCATGACGCAGTTGGGTTCGCCGCTGTGTATTATATTGCTGGTCATCATATTTGCCTCCACCATGTTCGCGCAGCTTTCGCGCTCAAAGCTGCGACCGATCGACGATATGGCGAAGGGCATGAAGCAGGTTGCGCAGGGCGATTTTTCCGTGCGCGTACCCGAAGAAGGGCTGAGCGGCGAAATTGGAGCGCTGGCGCATTCGTTCAATCATATGGCGGAGGAGCTGGGCGGTATCGAGATGTTTCGCACAGACTTCATCAATAATTTTTCCCATGAGTTTAAAACGCCCATCGTATCCATTCGTGGCTTTGCAAAGCAATTGGAACGCGACGATTTGACGGATGAGGAACGTAGGGAATATACTTCCATCATTGTATCTGAATCGGAACGACTTGCGAATATGAGCGCCAATGTGCTGCTGCTCAGCAAGCTGGAAAACCAGCAGATCATTACCGATCGCGAACCGTATTCGCTCGATGAGCAGCTGCGCCGCTCGATTTTGCTGCTGGAAAAGCAATGGAGCGCTAAGGGTATGGAGCTTTCGCTCGATTTGGACGCGGTTGAATACTTCGGCAACGAGGAAATGATGAGCCATGTATGGGTGAACCTGCTCAATAACGCAATCAAGTTTTCTCCCGATGGCGGTCTGCTGGAAGTCGGCTGCCATAGCCTGAACGGCGCGGTACAGGTCACGGTGCGCGATCATGGCGTGGGAATGACGAATGAAGTGAGTAAGCGCATATTCGAAAAGTTTTATCAGGGCGACGCTGCGCACGCTACGCAGGGCAATGGTCTTGGGCTTTCGCTGGTAAAGCGCATTGTGGATTTGTGCAATGGAGAAATTCAGGTAGAGAGTGCGGTGGGTCAGGGAACGACCTTCCGCGTAACGTTGCCCATGGCGCAGACGGCGCGCCACGCCGGCACGCGAACGCCCGCGCTGGCAAGGGGATAATGAATGGAGAATAGGGAGGAAGAAGAATGCATATACTGCTCACAAATGACGATGGCATTTTTGCTCCGGGTATACTCGCCTTGAAGGATGCCGCCATCGCTCGGGGACATAAGGTCAGCATTTGCGCGCCGAATGAAGAGCGCAGCGCCGCAAGCCATTCCATTACGCTTCGTCGCAATATGAAGGTCAAGCGCGAGGAGATTGCGGGCGTAGAGTTTGCCTACGCCGTAGATGGTCAACCCGCAGACTGCGCGCGGTTGGGGCTGTGGCTGGTGAAGGATGTGGATATTGTGATTGCCGGCATCAACAATGGACCCAACATGGGCGGCGCCTGCATCTATTCCGGAACGGTCGCCGCAGCGACCGAGGCATCCATGTCGGGGACGCCCGCGCTGGCGGCTTCGTTTTGCGGGTTTAATACGCATGAATATGCAGCCTCGGCAATTGTCACCGTAAAGGTGGCGGAATGGATGATCGACCATCCGCTGCCAAGGGGCGCCATTTACAATTTGAACGTACCGGCGCTTCCACTTGATGAGCTTCGAGGTATTCGCGCTGCGGATTTGGGAGCGAGCTATCTGGATGATCCCTATTATCGGGAAATTCCGGGCGAAGAGGGCACGGAATATACCTACGGTCACGGCGTAGATTCGGTAAAGGACGCTCCAGAAAATTGCGATGTAACGCTCACGCAAAAGGGATACGCCACGCTGACGAAGCTTTCGTGGAATCTACAGCTGAACGCGCCCGCGCCGGATGTCAGCGGGATTGTTCTGTAAGGGGTGCGGACGAATGAGCGAGGGAAAGCACGCCGAAATCGAGCGCAAGTATTTAATCGCGATGCCCAACGAGGCGCTTTTACGAAGCCGTCAGGGTTGCGCGGTGTGGGAAATCGAGCAGACGTATTTAATATCGCAGCAGGGCGAAACGCGGCGAGTGCGCAGGGTAAGCGAGAACGGTGAAAACCGCTATTATAGAACCTTTAAGCGTCCCGTATCCGCGTTGACCAGCGAGGAAGACGAGGCGGAGATCGACGAATGCGCCTATCGCGCGTATCTCAAGGAGATCGATCCAAGTCTTCGCCCCATACTCAAAACGCGTTACCGCATTCCGTGGAATACAAAGCTGCTGGAGGTCGATATCTATCCATTCTGGTGGGATCGGGCCATATTGGAAATCGAGCTGCAATCAGAGACGGAAGGCGTTTCGTTGCCGGAGTGGCTGCGCCTCATTCGCGAGGTGACAGAGGATCATCGCTATAAGAACGTATCCCTCGCCAGAGAGATCGTGATGGAAGAAATATGAATATTTGGAGGGCGCCCGCATGGGTGTCCTCCAAATGCATTTATAGCTTTTTGACCCTCGCGTTTGTGCCGTCAACAACTACGCGATCGCCATCCTTGAGCAAGCGGGTGGCGTTTCCGGTTGCCAAAATTGCGGGAATTCCATATTCTCTGGCAACGATGGCGGCGTGGCTCAGCGTGCCGCCCGTATCTACCACAACGCCTGCCGCCAGCGTAAACAGCGGCGTCCACTCCGGATCGGTATAGGTGCACACCAGTATTTCGCCCTGCTGCAGCTTATCGAACTCGGCAGGTCCCCGAACCACGCGCACTTTGCCGGTCGCTTGACCGGCGCTTCCGCTCACACCGGATATTTCATCGCCTTCCGTGGCGAGCGCGCCTTCAACGCAGCGCGTCCAATATGCCTCCGCCAGCGGACGTTTTGCCTTGCGCCGCGCCAGCTTTTCTCGCAGCGTTTCGGATAATTTCCCCTGAGCGCAAGCGGTGAAAAGCTCATCGGCAAACAGGTAGAGCAGGTCCTCATAGCGTCCGTTCAGCTGTTCGGCGCAGCGGCGCAGCAGTATTCGGCAGTGAGAGAATTCGCATTCCCATAGGTATTGCGTCGCCTCGCGAATGTAATGGTCGTGACGTACCGCTTCCGCCTTTTTTTCAAAATGGGCGAATTGCTTGGCGCTGAACGTATCTCGAGCGCGGCGTAGCAGCGCTTGATATTTTTTCGCGCTCTCTTCGCGCCCGAGTATCTTGCCCTGCGGACTGCGCAGCATGGTGCAAAGGGTGCCGAGGAAGCGATCCGGATCATCGTTCCACGATTTGGCGGTGAAGCAATAGCAGTTGAAATCGGATCGATGTCCGTACTTTTCCAGAAATACCTCAAAGCGCGTGCGCAGCGCAGGGTTTGTACGAATCAGTTGCGCATAGGGCTGCGTCAGCACGGCGCGCGCGGTATTCGGATCGGCGCGGAGCTCATCCGCGAGGGCGAACATATCGCGGTTGATCTCGGCGGTGACGTAGTCGAGCCCTTCCATCAGGTCGAATGAGTTGAGCGCGGGATCAATTTTGTGAAGCGCTTTGGTCAGTGATAAGTTTTCGATGACCTGAGGGAATATCGCATAGCGAAATCGCGCGTACGCCGTGTCTGCAATCAGCCCGCGCATTCTTTGCAGCGCTTCGCCGGTGCGTTGCAGGTCGGAAGGGACGAGACTCTGTTCTTGGCGGAGGCGTTTCGAACAGTTTTGCAGCGCTTCATCCGCTTTGCGGGCGTTCTGCGCATCGTCCTTCATTTGCCGAAATATGCTGAGTAGGTGCAGTATATTGCGATTGGGGCGAAAGCCGCCTACGCTGAACGATGAGATACCGTCGTCGTCGATCGGGGTCATCTCATTCATGGAAAAACCGATCTCGCCCATAATCACCTGTTTTTGCGCGCCGACCAAATCTCCGAAATCGTGATCGAGGGGATAGTAAGGTCTGGGCAGCTTTTCCAGATTGAACAATATATTTTCGCGCATTCGTCCCTTCGCGGGTTGAATGGGCGGTAGGTTGGCAAAATCCGCCTCGCTAAATGCGGTTTCGCGCGCAAGGGTTGTAATGCTGCGCGCCTGTAGTATGTATAGCTCGTCGTTCCATATTCCCCATTCTATATCCATGGGGTGCCCATAGTGCGCCTCAATGCGCATCGCCAGTGCAACCAGCCTGTGCAGCTGTTCGTCCGTCAATGAGAACGCGGCGCGTTTTTCCGCCGGTACACGCACCTTGCGCGTACCGCCTTGTGCGTCGTATACGATTTGGATCTCCTTGCCGCCGAGCGTACGGCGAAGCGTGTTTCCAGAGGGGTCACAAACGATTTCATCCGGACTCACTATGCCGGATACCACCGCTTCTCCCAGTCCATATGAGGCGTTGACGATTACTTCATTTGCCGATGTCGATGGATTACGCGTAAACAGCACGCCGGATACGTCGCTCTCGATCATGCGCTGCAGTACTACCGCCAGCGATACTTGTGCGTGCGCATAGCCCTGCGCCTGCCGATAGCGCACCGCCCGATACCCCCACAGAGAGGCATAGCAGTCGCGTACTCGTTCCAGCATATCGTCTTCGCCGCGCACATTCAAATAGGTCTCCTGCTGACCGGCAAAGCTCGCGTCCGCTAAATCCTCCGCGGTCGCCGAGGAACGCACCGCCACGGGCACGGTTTCGCCAAAGGCGCGATAGGCGGCGCGTAGTTCAGCTTCCAGCGCCTGCGGAAATACTCCGGAGCGAATGCGCGCCAGTATTTCTTCGCAGGCGTTTTGAGTATCGGCGCTTTGCAGTATTTCGGCGGGGCGAATGCCATTCTCTGCTATAAAAGCATCGTATGCTTCGGAAGATACCACTACACCCGGCGGAACTGGAATCTCGGCGCGCGTCATTTCGCCTAGATTTGCGCCCTTGCCTCCCGCGAGAGGCACATCGCCTTTGCCAATTTGTTGAAAGCTCAAAATCCATTGTGCCATAATGCTGCTCCTTTTACACCTTTAAACGCTCGATCAATACGGCGGAGCGAATGCCACCTTCGCAGTGCGCGCGGTATATTGCGGGGAAATATTCGCCAATGCGGGAGGCGTTTACAATGAGCACCCCCGCTGAGAGCAGCAATGCGCGCAGCAGCGGAACATTCGCGCTCACGAGCAAGCCTTGCGCGCGCCAAAAATCAAAGAGTATTTCGAAATGCCGCTCATAGTGCCCAAGAATTCGTTCGCGCGCGCTTGCATCCATTCGGTCGAAAAGCTCCAATGTGCCGCTGATTTTCTGATCGAATACCAGATTGTGCGTAAGGCGGAGACCTTCCCGTACAAAGCCGTCTATGAGATAGTTCATTGGGTCGGATAGCGATTTGGAAAGATCGGCGCGCATTGCGCTCAGCTTTTGTTGAACGCGCCAGTCGAGCAGATCAAAGAGAAAATCCTCCTTGTCGCGGTAGAAGCTGTAGAAGCCACCCTGAGCGATGCCCGCCTGCGCGGTCACCTCGCGCACCGATATGCCGCGCACGCCCTTCTGGGCGTACAGCCGCAGACCGATTTCACGCAGTCGGGCGAGAATATCGTCGCGTTCTTCTACAGAAAAAGCTTTACCCATATCAACCCCTCAAACGATAAAAAGTCTATGAACAAAACAAAAGAATGTTCATAGACCATTATAATTAATATGCTATGCCTGTCAAGGCTAAAAAGTTAGAATAAACTAATAAATAACCTTCCACACCATTCGGCGTGGAAGGGATGAACCTGCTATTCTTCAATCGGTTCCTCTTCTTCGTAGGAGAGCGCGTTGTCTATAGGCTCGGTAATCAAACCGTCCAGCAGCGAGGAACGCAAGGAAAGCAACGTATTTTTTGCTTGCGGCGCGTCATCAGTAATAATTCCGTCTACGCCCAGCGCCAGCATATCGGTCATGAGCGCGTCGTCGTTCACCGTCCATACGTACAGCGATTTATCCACCGCGTGAATGCGCTTTAGCGTATTCTCGCTCACAAAGCTGGAATCCAAACTGAAGAAATCCGCCGCGTCCAGCGATATAAACTGCCCCAGCGCAAACGATAATATGTAGCCGCAGCGCGTATCGGGCGAGAGCGCTTTGAAATCGCGCAGCATTTTGTACGAGGAGGATTGAATGATGCAACGGTCGAAGCATTCCAGCTCGGTCATCAGGTCGAACACCTTCTGCGGAAGCTCCATATCGTGCCCGTTGCTCTTGAGCTCAACAATAAAGTTCGCCTGTGGGTCGCATTCGGTTAGCACCTCGCGCAGCGTAGGCGGATATTCGCCCGTTTTCACCGACTGCAGTGCGCGCGTTTCCTCTAGCGAAAGCTCCCATACGCGGTGCCGGTCGCGAAATACGCGGCGGTAGGAATTGTCGTGATTGACGATGATCTCGCCGTCGCTGGTCAGCTGCACGTCCAATTCAATGTAATCCACGCCGATATCGATCGCCGCGCGAAACGCGCCCATGGTGTTTTCGTCCGCTTCGTGGGTGTCGCCGCGGTGGGCAATGATGAGCGTGGGTCGGTCCGCCAGCAGCGAAAAAGCGTCAATGCGCACCAAAGTGGGGCGCAGCACCGTATCGTACAAAATGATGCTGCATAGGCAAATCAGCAGCACCGCCGTAAATGTAATGGTGTTGTAGTGCGCCGCGTCGGTCAAAAATGGCATACGCTGTCCGGGCAGGGGTTCGTTCAGCGTTTCCTTTTGATCGTAATATACGCCGGACAGGTAGGAAAACGCCAGTACAGAAGGCAAGCTGCTCTTAATAAAGCTGAACAGTACGTCAAACGGCAGGCGAACACGGTATTGCAGGTTCGCATCGTCCGTCAAAGCGTTGAGCGCGCGGGAGATCCAGTGCGAGAGAAACGCCGTGCCTCCAAACGCGACTACGCATCCCAGCACAATGCAGACTACTATGCCCAGCAGTGTGCGCAATCGGTTACTCCGATTTAGGCGAAATGCCCGTTGGCACGCCTCGCGCGCAGGAATATCCTCTAGTACGTAATATTGGAAGGTACATGGAATCCAAAGCAGCATATTGAGCAGAATAGCAATATACGCCCAACCCAGCAGGCTATAGGGCATATGCGCCATAATTTCCGCCAAAGCGCTCCAAGGCAGGTCGATGAGGCGCAGCATACTGGTGGAGGTGGGCAGCTGCAATATGGGAATGAGCAGCGCGGTGCCCAGCAATATAATGAGATTGCGCGGGCGAAGCAGGCGAATTGAATCGCGCGCGCCTTCAATAATCACTTGAAAAATGCCATAGGTCCCGCCGCTTCGCGTAGAGTGCAGGCAGGTGATCAGACACGAGACTTCGATTACGGCCGTGAGTGCAAACACAATAAACAGCGCTAAAATGCACGCGAGCATGACCGGCTGAGTTAGTACTCGTCCCAGATTTTCCGCAGTTAAATAGTATAAACCAGTCACTCTCAACGCGCTGTTGAATAACCAGCGCAGCGTGGGAAATACGATGTAGCGAGAAAACAGGCGGTAGAGTATTTCGAAGAGTATAACCACTTTCCAGCATTTTGCCAGCAAAGCGAATGTCCTCTTCCAATACCGCATGAACATTTTCCCCCTTTAACCTATGGAACTGGAATTGAGTCAACGCTTTATTATAACATACGAACCGGTTTTGAGTCGTTTCGCACCCTTAATTATCTGTAAATTCTCCTTCCATTGAGCGGGCGTTTTCATATAATTATTATTTATCTTTTTGGCGAGCGGTTGAATTGTTACCATTCACCCATGGGGTGTCGGGGATCGCAATCCCCGACTTTCAATCCGCAGCGGCGGCGTGTACGCCGCGAGGACGCGGACCAAGTGTCCGCTTCCTTGCAGGTTTTGCGCCCGGAAACCGCATAGCGGTTTCAG
>JAFUAR010000126.1 GCA_017460585.1 Clostridia bacterium | reverse complement strand
TCATGACCGTGGCGACCATCGGCGCGATCGCGTTGGGAGAATACGGCGAGGGCGTGGCGGTCATGCTGCTGTATAAGGTGGGCGAGCTGTTCCAGAGCTACGCGGTGGGGAAGAGCCGGCGCAACATCTCAGAGCTCATGGATATACGCCCCGATTACGCCAATATCGAGGGCGAAGACGGCGCGCTGGAGCGCGTAGATCCGGACGAGGTGGAAGTGGATTCCATTATCGTGGTGCAGCCGGGCGAAAAGATCCCCATCGACGGTGTGGTTGTGGAAGGCGCGTCCGCGTTGAATACCGCCGCGCTGACCGGCGAAAGCAAGCCGCGCGAAGTCGCGGTGGACGACGAAGTACTCTCCGGCTCTATCAATCTATCCGGACTTTTGAAAATACGCACTACCGCGGAATTCGACGAATCCACCGCCAGTAAAATATTGGATTTAGTGGAAAACGCCGCTTCACGCAAATCAAAATCGGAAAACTTTATCGCCAAATTTGCGCGCGTGTACACTCCGTTTGTTTGTTATGCGGCGCTCGCGCTTGCGCTGCTGCCGCCGCTCGTTATAATGCTGACCCAAATCGGTATGGCGGAATATGCTTCGATCGGAGCGATGTGGCGAGATTGGATACTGCGCGCCTGTACCTTCTTGGTGATTAGCTGCCCCTGCGCGCTGGTCATATCCATTCCGCTCAGCTTTTTCGCCGGACTCGGCGGGGCGAGTAATCAGGGTATATTGATTAAGGGTTCCAACTATTTGGAAACGCTTTCCGAAGTGCGTACGGTCGCCTTTGATAAGACCGGCACCATCACCAAGGGCAATTTCGAGGTGACGGCGGTGCACCACAGCCCGCTGGAGGATTTGAAGCTGCTGGAATACGCTGCGCACGCGGAATGCCATTCCTCACATCCGATTAGTTTAAGCTTGCAGCGGGCATACGGCAAAAGGGTGGATCCTTCTCGCGTGACCGATCTGGAGGAGATCAGTGGGCACGGTATTGTGGCAAAGGTGGATGATACGGAGGTCGCCGTTGGCAACGAGCGGCTCATGAACCGATTGGGTGTTTCGTTTGCGCACTGCCACCACGTAGGTACTATTATCCACATGGCGGTGGCGGGCGAATATGCCGGACATATCGTAATTTCCGACGAACTCAAGGAGCATTCCCGCGAGGCGATGGAACGGCTGAAAAAAGCGGGCGTGGAGCGTACGGTGATGCTCACCGGCGACGCGGAAGCCGTTGCAAAGCAGGTGGCGCAGGATGTGGGACTAACCGATTATCGCGCCGAGCTGCTGCCGCAGGATAAGGTGGCGTGCGTGGAAACGCTCATTCGAGAATGTGGCGGAAAGAAGCGGCTGGCGTTTGTGGGAGATGGAATTAACGACGCGCCTGTGCTCTCGCGCGCCGATATCGGCATCGCCATGGGCGCGCTGGGTTCAGATGCGGCGATCGAAGCGGCGGACGTCGTGCTGATGGACGATGATCCGATCAAGATTGCCAAGGCAATTCGTATTTCCCGCAAATGCTTGCGCATTGTGAAACAGAATATTGGCTTCGCGCTTGCGGTCAAGGCGGTTTGCCTCGTGTTGGGCGCGCTGGGTCTGGCAAATATGTGGCTCGCCATTATAGCGGATGTGGGCGTCATGATCTTGGCGGTGCTGAATGCCATTCGCTGCCTGTTTGTGAAAAAATTGTAAAAAGACCGAAGCGCGCTTATAGGAGAATATGGGCAAATAATTTTTCCAATGGATGTATTTCTGAAAAAAGCTGAATTTGCATGGGAGATACGCGAGGTGGGCGCAGGATTGCGCCCGCCTCAAGCTGTATTTTGACAATGCTAATCTGGGCTTTATTTTGCGTTGAAACGGAATGTACAAGATGGTATGATTGAATCAGACGGAATCAATCGTTTAACCATTCAACCAAGAAGAAGGGTAAGTGACATACAATGCCGGAACTGCCGGAAGTTGAAACAGTACGCAGCGTTATTGAGCCGCAGATCATGGGGCGTAGAATTGTTTCGATCGACGTACGCCAAAGCCAGATTATCGCCCACCCAGCCGCAAATGAATTGATCGAGAAGGTATGCGGTAGAACGTTCATGGGAATGGGCAGGCGAGGGAAATACCTTTCGTTTGATCTCGACCATGGAAATCGTCTCTTCTTGCACCTGCGAATGACGGGTCAGCTGATCGTTGCGCCGCCAGATTTTCCCGTGGAAAAGCATACGCATTTGATAATACATTTATCAGATGGCAACCAGCTTCGCTATACCGACGTACGGCGCTTTGGACGCTTCTGGTATATCGAGCGCGGGGAATCGGAAGCGGTGGTCGGAATCGACCGGCTTGGCATGGAGCCGATGGATGAGGCATTGGACGCGCACTATCTGAAAGCTCGGCTCGGAAGCAAGAAAAGACCAATTAAGGAAATGCTGCATGATCAAAGCGTGGTCGCTGGAATTGGCAATATTTATTCGGATGAGATTTTGTATGCGGCAGGCATTCATCCAGCGCGAAGCTGCGCTGCGCTTGCGGACGACGAATGGCAAAAGCTCGCCTTGCAGATTCCCAAGGTGATTCGCTGGGGAATTGAGACGAATGCGATTACGCCGGAAGACTATTTGAGCGGCAGAGGAAGGGATTACCGCAATTCTATGCTACTAAAGGTATATGGTCGCGTGGATCAACCTTGTCCAAGGTGTGGCGAGCGGTTGCGGAAAATGAGCATATGCGGTCGTACCGCTACCTTCTGCCCGAATTGTCAAAGATAGAGAAACGGTAATAACGTATCAAGAAGGGAAAATATGGGAAAAGAGTGATTGATTAATGAATAAGGAAGAATATTCTAGCGCAAATGGCGTAGGTATTCTCAATGATTGTTTCTGTGCGAACTAGCAAATAACAACGAACCCCGAACCAGAAAAATCCATTTCTTGGTTCGGGGTTCGTATAAGAATGTAGTGGTACACCTTCAGGGGCTCGAACCCTGGACACCCTGATTAAGAGTCAGGTGCTCTACCAACTGAGCTAAAGGTGCTCAACTCAACGAAAACTATTGTAGCAGAAACGGGGGTGTTTGTCAAGCCTATGAACTATTTTTAACAAAGCGATCGATCGAAGTAAATTCCCAAAGTAAGTTCCATAGTGGGATCAAGTAGTGGGAGTTACCATGGGAATTTACGGATCGATCAAGCTTTGATGAACCAATGCCCATATCCGTATATGCCCAACCCCGTCACCGCTGCAAGCTTAAATCACAATTCCATCCAGATGGTCCATCTCGTGCTGTATAATCTGCGCGGTGAATCCGCTGAAGGTGCGAATGCGCGGCTTCATGTCGCGTGTCTGCCAGCGTACTTTGATGCTGTTGTAGCGTTTCACTGTGCGCTTGCCAATGAGCGAGAGACAACCTTCTTCCGTTTGATACGCGCCGTCCCGCTTCAGAAGCACGGGGTTGAACATTTCTTCGATTTTGCCGTTTTCGACGAATACAATCATGCGCTTGCGCACACCGATCATATTGCCCGCCATGCCGACGCAGCGCCATTCGTTGGCGCGCAGGGTATCCCGCAGGTCGTCCAAAGCAGGTATATCCTCCGCGTCTGCATTCTCAGAAGGCACGCGCAAGAACGCTTCGTCCTTCACGATTTCTTTGATCATTTGCGTACTCCTTACCGCTGCAGCGACAGACCATCCGCCGGAAGCGCTCGCGGCGCGGGCAGTTTCGTCCAGCCGCCCCTGGGCAGCTTCTCGCGCAGCTTTCCGCCGACCTTATCCGCGTAATAGCGGCGCGCTTTCTCGTAAACGGGGCGCAGAGCGACGCGTTCTGTGCGAGATAGATGCAGGTGGGGGAGCAGCGGTTCCGGATCGACGGTCTCGGCGAGCGCCAGATCGTACGGCGCGATCGAGGGAGATTTGCCGTTTACATAGATGTGCTCCAGATTG
>JAFUAR010000125.1 GCA_017460585.1 Clostridia bacterium | reverse complement strand
TGCACTCGATCTGCGCGTCGTGCAGCGTAGGAATGACCAGCTTTTTGTTCTGCGCCTTCTTGAGGGCGACGATTTCCTCCGCCGACTTGGCGCTCATCCGCTTAGGATTAACTAACTTTACTGCGAACTTAATCGCTTCATATTTGAACGACATCCATCCCATCTCCCTTCTCTGATATGGAAACGACGAAAACGGAAAACGCGCTTAATCGATGCTTTGCGCGTTTTCCGCAGTATATGCTGCCCCTTGCTTAGGGCTGCAGCGGTCCGTAGAAATAGCTGGCGGTCGCGCCGCCATCGATGAGGAAGGTAGAGCCGGTAATGAACGCGCCCTTCTCCCCCATCAGCAATTCGGCGACGTTGGCGACCTCGTCCGCGGTGCCCGGGCGACCCGCGGGGCACTTGGCGAACATATTCTTGTAGAAATCGCCCCTAGGTCCGTTGAACTCGTCAATGGCGAGCGGAGTTACGATAATGCCCGGGGCGATGGCGTTGATGCGCGCGCCGCGCGCGCCCCAGCGCACGCTCTCCGCCATCACGCGCTTTTCGTTGCAGCGCTTCGCCATTTGGTAGGCGTGCAGCGTATCGCGAATGCGCTGCGGCTGCAATAGCTCCAGCGAGAGCAGCTCCTCCGCCGGAGTGGTCGCCAGCAGGCGGTCCTCCTGCGCGGTCAGCTGGGGCATCCGCCAGCCGGACTGGCTGGAAATGGTCACGCCGCTGCCGCCCTCGGCAATCACGCCGCCGACCTCCTCCAGCAGCGCCGCCGTGCCGTACAAATCCACCTTGAGAATCGCCTCGATGGGCGCCTGACTGGGCGAAACCCCCGCGCCGTTTACCAAGTAGCGAATCTCGCCGTAGCGCTGCGCCTCGCCGATCATGGCGCGAATGGAGGCGCGGCTGGACAAATCCATTTCAAAGGGCGTCACGTCGAAGCCCGCGTCAGTCATCACCTTCGCGATGGTCTCGGCGTTCTCCATGCGCCGATCTCCCAATACGATCTTCTTGCCATAGCCCACGCGGCGGGCGATCGCCATGCTGATCTGCCCCGCGCCGGTCACGAGCATTACATCCTTCTTAATGTCTTCTACCCCCTATTTCTCAAATTCCGCCGCCACGGTTTTGAGCAGCTCGCGTATGGGCAAATGCTGCGGGCAAATCTTTTCGCACTTGCCGCACTGCACGCAGTCAGACGCCTTGCCGTGGTCTCGGGTCAATATATTCTTGTAATAATAATCCTGATTCCAGTTGTGGAATATGGTCTTTAAATTCATGCAGGAGAACAAATCCGGAATGAGCAGCTTTTTGGGGCAGTCGTTATCCAGCACGCAGTAGCGGCAGCCCGTGCAAGGAATGGCGTTCAAACCGCGAAATACCTCGCACACGCGCTCCACCGCCTCGCGCTCCTGCGCATCCAACGGCTCAAAATTCGCCATGGAGGCGCAGTTCTCCTCCATTTGGCGCATATCGCTCATGCCGGAGAGCACCACGCAGCTGTTTTTCTGGCTCGCCGCGAAGCGCAGCGCGTAGCTGGCGTTGCCGGCGGCGCGACCACGCGAGGCGTTCAACGCGTCAAAGACCGCCTGCGCCTTCTCGGGAAGGTTCACCAGCGAACCGCCCTTGACCGGCTCCATCACCAGCACCGGCTTGCCGAAACGCTCGCATACCTCGTATACCTTGCGCGATTCCACGGAAGCGCTCTCGTAATCCAGATAGTTGAACTGAATCTGCACCACCTCGATTTGCGGCCAGTCGGTCAATATTCGCTCGAGCACGGACGCCTTGTCGTGAAACGAAATGCCGAAATGGCGAATTTTGCCCTGCTCCTTGAGGGAAAGCCCGAACTCATAGGCGCGGCAGCGGCGGAATTTTTCGTAAATTGCCGCGTCCTGCGCGTGCATCAGGTAAAAATCGAAATACTCCACGCCGCACGCCGCGCGCTGCGCTTCAAACAGCGCGGGCAGCTGCTCCTCGCTCGTGAAAAAGTGGGTGGATAGCTTATTGGTTAGAATATAGCGCTCCCTCGGGTAGCGCTTCACCAGCGCCTCGCGCAGCGCCGGTTCGCTCTTGCCGCCCACATAGCCGTGCGCCGTATCAAAATAGTTAAAGCCCGCCTGCAAAAACGCGTCCGTCATAGCGTTCATCTGCGCCGCGTCTACCTCGCCGTTTTCCGCCATGGGCAGGCGCATACAGCCAAAGCCGAAGCAGCCGTTGATTTCGGGAAAGAACTTGTTCTGTTGCATTGCGTTATCCCTCCGTATGGTCTATTCCAATGGTGCTAAGCCACTTAGAAACCGCCTGAACGGTCGCCGTCTCGTCGTTTTGCGCGGTGCTGCCGGTCAGCGCCAGCCCCTGCAGCACAGTCGCCGAATCGAGCAGCTGTTCTATCTCCTGCTGCGTGCGCGCCTGACCGCTGCCCTCGTGGGTATTGAACGGCACAACCGTTTTGCCCGCAAAATCATAACGCTCCATAAAGGTGTATACGATATTGGGAATGTGCCCCCACCAGATGGGATAGCCGATGAACACCGTATCGCACTGCTCCCAAGCCTGCGCCTCCCCCGCATACTCGGGGCGGGCGTTTGCCTGCTGCTCGGCGGTGGCGACCTCCAACGCCGCCTCGTACTCGCTTGGATAGGCTTCCACGGGCTGCAGCTCAAACAGCTCCGCGCCCGTCAGCGCCGCGATGGTCTTCGCCATTTTGGCGGTGTTGCCCTCCTCGATCACGCCCACATTGTAGTTTTCCCCCGCATGGGAGAAATACACGATGAGGCTGCCCTCCGCCAAAGCGGAGCTCAGCATCAGCAGCATGAGCGCAAGGGCGATGATTTTCTTCATGCTTCGCAACCTCCTATCGGATAAAGTTTGTAGCGATGCGCGTACTTTCCTGCTCCGGCAACGGAATTCCCGCCGCCTGACCGGCTTCCTTCAGCTTAAGAAACCACGCCATGTTGCGCCCCAGCTGGCGCATGATCTGCAGCCCCTCCGCGTCCTGCGCCACCTCCTCGGGCGTGTTCCCGTGCACCATATTCCAGTAGCGCGAGGAGATGATCGGCATTTGCCCGTGCAGGAAATACTTGTTCATTTGATCGATGGCGGCGGTCGTACCCGCCCTGCGCGCGGAAACCACCGCAGCCGCGGGCTTGTAGAGGAAGGGACTGCCCTGCGGACGCTTTAAAGCGGAGAAAAACGCGCGATCCATAAAGCTCATCATGCTGCCGTTCATGCCGGCAAAATACACCGGCGATCCAAACACAAAGCCGTCGGCGGCGCACGCCAAATCGACAAACTCGTTGACGTTGTCGTTCCACACGCATTTTCCTTTGTTTGCGCAGCCGCCGCAGGCAACGCAGCCCTGCACGGCTTGGCGACCAATCCAGAATACTTCCGATTCTACCCCCGAGGCTTGCAGCGCGCCGCCCACCTCGCGCAGGGCGGTCGCGGTACAGCCGTTTGGGTGGGGACTGCCGTTGATTAAAATGACCTTCATCGCTTTTTTCTCCCTCCCACGCGCCGCAGTGCGGCGCCAAGCATACAGCCCAAAAGCATCCACAAAAGCAGAATGAGCGCGTAATCCAAAAAGAAGCGCCAAAGCGGCTCGCTGTAATCCAAAAATACGAATTGCTGCCGCAGGATCATGTACTTTAGCAAGCCGCGCTTCACCATGGCGACGACGCCGCAAGCGCCGAGTCCCAGCGCGGCGCAGGCGATGCAAGCCTTCTTGGCGCCGCTTTGCGCCCTATGCCACAGGCGCAGTAACCCCGTCATGTGCATTCCCGCATGTACGCCGCACAGCACAAAACCCCAATACGCGCCCAGCAGGTGCGCCTTTCGCGCCCATGCCGCGCCGGAAACGGGAAGCAGACGCACGTGTTTGGCCATGACCATGCCGCTGACGCCCTGCATAATAAATATGCCGAGCATCGCCAAATCCAATAGAGTCAGCGCCGCCCGATAGGGCGTATATCCGCCCTTGAACAGCTTGCGATGGAAGCCGCCGTTCACCGCGTGGTGCAATATGAGCAGCACCAGCCAAGCCATGCCCATGATCTCGTGCGCCGCTTC
>JAFUAR010000124.1 GCA_017460585.1 Clostridia bacterium | reverse complement strand
GCGGGCAGCGAATGAATCATATTCAGCCATTGCCCCGCGCGCGCGCCAAGCGCATACTGCGTCTGCGGGGCGAGTTTGGGCAGCGCGTCCCTTGCGTCCTCGCCCTCGACCCAGCGCTGCAAAATGTTCGCGCCCTCCGCGTTTTCCCAGTATTCCTCTGGTTGGCACATTGGCACCCCCAACGCGGCGACGGCGCGCTGCATTTCAAACATAGCGCGGCGGGAAGTGGCTTTTTCGCCCGAAGTCACCCGCAGTAGATATTCCCCTCCGTCCGCCGAACGAACGCGGTACTTCTTATCGCCCGACCAGCCCGCCTGAATCTCCCTGCGCGATACGATTTCAATCATGCACCCAATGCCTTTCCGAACTCGAATGTTTTCCGAAATAATAATTAGACGTTCATTGCTGCAATTCCTGCCCTGTCACTCGGAAAAAAAGATACAAAACGTTAGAATTGACTAACGACGTACCCGTATGACATAATAAATTATCAGCGTTGGGAGGAGAAACAATCATGAAGAAAAAGCTGGTCGTATCGAAGGAAAATCCATGTATGGCGTGTCTGAGCTGCGTCATTGCGTGTTCTCAGGCGTTTTACAAGGTGTTCGATCCCGAAAAGTCCTGCATTCGCATTACCGATAAGAACGGCGAGGCGAAGGTCAATTCCTGTGTGCAGTGCGGCAAGTGTATGCGCACCTGCAAACAGGGCGCCATTTCGCAAAACCCCAAGGGCGTGTATATGATCAACAAAAAGCTCTGCACCGGCTGCGGCGAGTGCGTAGCCGCCTGCCCCATGCACGTAATGTGTCTGGGAGAGACCGCGAGCAAGTGCATTGCCTGCGGAATCTGCGCCAAGGCTTGCCCCATGGGCATTCTCTCCGTTCAGGAGGCATAATAGAAGTATCGCCCGCTTTGTTTGCAGGGTGATTAATGCCCATTTTAACCAAATTCCTCCGGTTCATGCTTTGAATCGGAGGTTTGTTTATGTATAATACATATCATCCATTTATATTTACGGAGGATCGATCCATGGAAGGCTTAAACGAATTTCGTTCGCGCATGGCGGAGGAAAGGTACATTGCCGACGACGCGCTCGCCATTACGGTGCTGATCGCGATGAAGCTGGGGCGTCCGCTGCTCATCGAAGGCGCCGCCGGAGTAGGCAAAACGGAGGTCGCAAAGGTGGTCGCCCGCGCGATGAATCGCGAATTGGTGCGTATGCAGTGCTACGAAGGGTTGGATGAATCCAAAGCGCTGTACGAGTGGAATTACCAAAAGCAATTGCTGGCAATCCAGATGGGCGCGGATGGTATGTCCGACCTGTTCGGCGAAGCGTATCTTCTGGAGCGCCCGCTGCTCAAATCCATTCGCAGTCAGGAGCCCGTGGTTTTGTTGATTGACGAAGTCGATAAGTCCGACGCGGAATTCGAGGCGTTCCTGCTGGAGCTGCTCTCCGAAATGCAGGTAACCATACCCGAATACGGCACGGTGCGCGCAAGAACCACGCCGTTTATCGTGCTCACCAGCAACCATACCCGCCCGCTCTCCGAGGCGCTGCGGCGCAGGTGCGCGTATTTGTATATTGAATATCCCACCGTCGAAAAGGAAATTCAAATACTGCGCGCAAAGCTGCCGGATGCGGATGAGGTACTTGCCGGACAGGTCGCGCGAGCAGTCGCCTACTTGCGCGCCAGCGAGAAGGTACTCAAGAAGCCCTCCATCGCGGAAAGTCTGGACTGGACGCAGGCGCTGCTGGCGCTAGGCGCGCGCGATTTGGACGAGGAAACCTGCGCCCAGACTATCGGGTTTGCATTAAAGAACAACGAGGACATCAGGGAGATACTGAACGATGACGAATTCGTCCGATGTCTTATACAATAAGCTCTGCGGATTTGCCGCCTTTCTGCGCAAGCAGGGGCTGCAGATCGGACTTTCAGAAATGCAGGATATGCTCCGCGCGCTGCATGAAACGGGCTTTGAAGATCGCGCGGTCGTAAAACAGGTACTCTGCGCGCTCACGGCGAAGAGCGCGCGCGAGCAACAGGCGTTTTCGGAGTGCTTCGATACCTACTTTGTATCGCAGGAGCAATTCGAGCGCAACGAAGCGGCGCAGCGCGAGGCGGAGCGCGTCGCGGAGGAACAGCGCCGCATCGCGGAAGAGGAGCTTCAATTCAACGGCAAGCCCATCGACCTGCGCGAGGACCTGATCGAGGTATACGCCCGTATGCCGCAGGAGGAGCGCGACAAGCTGCAGCGCTACGCGGAGCAGTACAAAGATAAATCCGCCGAAGCGCCGAAGCTGTACGAGGGCTTTATCCGCTCCGTTTTCATGCGCAGCCTGCTGGAACAGCAAATGCTTTTGGAAGACGCGGCGGAGGGCTCCAGCGGCGCCCCGAGCGATGCGGACCTCCTCTACCGCGACATATCCAATTTTCGCGAGGAGGAAATTCCCCGCGCGTATCAGCTGATTGATCAAGTGACGCGGCGGATCAACGGCGAAATCGCCGCGCGCAAGCGCACCTCCGTCCGCTCCGACCAGCTCGACTTCAAAAAGACAATCCACGCGGGGCTCTCCACCGGCGGCACGCTGCCAAAGCTCTATTACAAACGCCGCTCCGGCAGGAAAAAGCGCGTGGTCATGCTGTGCGACGTATCGGGCTCCATGCTGCAGTTTTCCGAGTTCGCCATACGTTTCATCAAATCCATGTCCGAGGTATCCGACCATTCCGAAACCTATCTCTTTTCCGAGATTGTGCAAAAGGTCAACCCGTTTGCGCTGGAGAACATGAACGCCTTCGGTCGCTATGTGCGCCATAGCCCCGTGTGGGGGCGCGGCACCAACATCGGTCGCGCCTTGGAAACGCTGGAAGGAATGCAGCCTCAGGTACTGGGTCCGGCAACCGTGCTCTTGATATTGAGCGACGCAAAATCCGTGGATATGGACCGCGCGGAGCTTGCGCTCACGCGCGCCCAAAAGCTCTCCGGCTCCGTGGTGTGGATGAACCCAATTCCGGAAGCGAAATGGCAATATCTAAAGGGCGTAATGCGCATGAAGCCGCACTGCCAAATGCTGCCCTGCAGCACGCTGCAGGAGCTGGCGCGCGCCTGCGCCAAACTGGTATAATGGGTACGGAGAGCAAGCGAAGATGAAGCGTTTATTCGACAGGAAAAAGCTGCTTGCCGCGGCGTTAATCGCGGGAGCAGCGCTTCTAAGCGCCGTAATATACGTTTGGATCGGAAAGCCGCTGGTGG
>JAFUAR010000013.1 GCA_017460585.1 Clostridia bacterium | reverse complement strand
GCGCCCATGCGCAGCGCCTCCGTCAGCACCTCGGGGTCTCCGCTCTGCACGGTAATGCGAATGGGAACGCCCGCCTGCCTTGGCAGTTCGAAGGGCTCGAGCGGCGGCAGAGGATGCAGCGCGTAGGGCGCGCCTTCCCGCTGCAACGAGAAAGCCTCCAGCGCGTCGCGGCGCAGCTGGTTGAGCTGCGATGCCGCGCAGTATGCGCCCTCGCCTAGATCGATATCGATTTGATCGAAGCGGTAGGGGGTGTTGCCGGTCTTGCGCAGCTGTGCATCTACCCGCGCGCGCTCGGCAGGCTTGCCCTGCGCTTTCTCTACGGGAAAACCGACGACCTCTATAGAATGCGCATGGTCGTATACGCGCATTTGCGCGTGTTGCTCGGGGTGCAGGCGGACGACCGCGTGGACGATGTGCGCCCTGTGCTCCTTGCTATACGACGCCCGCGCGGCGACCATTTGCGCCTCTTGGGTCAGGCAAAACAGCTCCGCGCCCTTTTGCGCCGCGGCGCAGGCGACGGTTTGCCCCGCGCTGCCGCTCAGCTGCACGGGGGTTTCAAGCGCTCCCTGCCGAAGGAGCAGCGCGTCGCGCGCGTCCGCGTCGCGTTCCAGCAATACGCGCCCATTTTTGGGGGATACGCCGATTTTCACGCCGCAGTGGTTGGGACGCTTAGGCTCGATCAGGCTCGATTCCTCCACGCCGTTTAAGTAACCGGTGGTGAAGCCACCGCGGTTGAAGATTTGCCGCAGTGAGTCCATGTCTACGGGTTCGTCGGGATGGTCGATGGCGCGGCGATACGCCTGCGTGACGACAGCCACGTACTCCGCCCGCTTGAGTCGCCCCTCGATCTTTAGGCTGGCGACGCCAGCGTTTGTTAGGGCGGGTATTTCATGAATGGCGCACAGGTCGCGGCAGGAGAGCAGATGACTACTTTCCCCGTTCAAGGCGTAGCTTAGCCGACAGGGCTGGGCGCAGCGTCCGCGATTGCTGCTTCTGCCGCCCACCAAGCTCGAAAACAGGCACTGACCGGAGCCGGACACGCAAAGCGCGCAGTGCACGAACACCTCGAGCTCGATGCCCAGATTGGCGCACGCCGCGATTTCGGAAAGCGGCATCTCGCGGGCGAGCACCGCGCGGGCGTAGCCGCGCTTCGCCAAAAAGCGCACGCCGGAGGCGTTGTGCGCCGCCATTTGCGTACTGGCGTGCAACGGGAGCTCGGGCACCATGCGGCGTACCGCGTCCGCCACGCCGATATCCTGCACCAGCACCGCGTCGGCGCGCGCTTCGGCAATTTCCGTAATGGAGCGCCGCAGCGCGTCGAATTCGTCCTCACGCACCAGCGTGTTGAGCGTGACGTATACCTTTACGCCGCGATCGTGGCAATAGCGCACGCTGTCGCGCAGGGTGTCGGAGGCGAAGTTCTCCGCAGGCTGGCGGGCGTTGAATGCGCTTAGCCCCAGATAGACCGCATCCGCGCCGTTTTGCACCGCGGCGACCATTGCCTCATGTCCGCCGGCAGGGCACAATAGTTCAGGCTTCATGCGAAGCCGCCTCCAACGCGCTCTTGAGCGCCTCGTTTTCGCGGCGCAGCCTGCGGATTTCGTCGCGCGATTTAAACATGTCGTCCACGGCGTTTACGGCGGTGAGCACCGCGAGCTGCGCGGGGGGCAGCCCCGTAGCCGCGCCCAGTTCCGCCATGCGCCGATCGACCTGCTGGGCGACGCGCTCCACGTGTTCGCTGGGGTCGTAACCCGCGATGGTGTATTCCCGACCGGCAATTTTCACCGTTGTGCGTATTTTCTGCATGGGACAAGTACCTCGAATTCGTGAATGATTCCGTTTTCCGGTGCGTCCACGCAAGCGATATGTTTCAAGCCGCTTCGCCTGTGGAACGACCTTGCGCAGCAGGCGCGTTTGCCACGCCTGCTTTGTCCTTGTATTATACCAGATTCGCCGCGTTCATGCAATGGATGGGGAAGCTTGTCGCGGTAACGACGAAACGGTTTCATTCAAGGTTTTTTACGCTCGCCGAAGCCGTATGGGCGATGTTTATTGCTCCCCACAGCTTCGAAGCAGCTCATTGTCTTTTTCGGTATAGCAGCCCCACACGAGGTCAAATTCGTCATCGCTTGCTGTACTCCCTTGTGCATTCCAATCGCCTCCCTGCTCGTCCTCCCAGCGGTGCTCCGTAAGATACTTCTGCGGGTACGGTATGAATCGCCCGTTCTCCTTGGTCCAGTCGCTGCTGTATCGCTTGCGCTCGATCGCTGAAATGATCTCGTCCGCCTTTTTGTCCAATCTCTCCCTGCGCCACACGCGCCTTGCGCCCTCTTTCCCCGCCTTGCGCGGATATGCCGCCCAGAACCGTTCGAACGAATGGTCGCGCTCGTCCTCGGTATAAGCGTTCCACTCGCGTCTCTCTTCGCGCTCCTTCTCGCGCTCCTTCGTTTCCCGCTTCGCGCTCGCCTCGCGCGCGTCCCGCGCGGAGAGTGCGTCTTTCTCTTC
>JAFUAR010000123.1 GCA_017460585.1 Clostridia bacterium | reverse complement strand
GCCGTTAGCGAGCAAAACGCCTCGCAGGGCACGGTGGTAACCGCGCCAACCTGCGGCTCCTGCGCCACGCTGCCCGCCGTGCTAAAGTATATGCAGGAGGAAAAGGGCAGTCCCGACCGGCAAATATTGAAGGCGCTGGCGGTCGCGGGCGTGATCGGCAACATTGTGAAGACCAACGCCTCCATATCCGGCGCGGAATGCGGCTGTCAGGCGGAGATCGGCACCGCCTGCTCCATGGCGAGCGCGGCGTTGGCGGAGCTGTTTGAAATGGGTATAGACCAAATTGAGTACGCCGCCGAGGTGGCGTTGGAGCACCACTTGGGTCTAACCTGCGATCCCATTGACGGGCTGGTACAAATTCCCTGCATCGAACGCAACGCGGTGGCCGCCATGCGCGCCATCAACGCCGTGCGCATCGCCAACTTTTTAACCTCCACGCGCAAAATATCGTTCGACATGGTGGTGGAAACCATGTATCAAACCGGCAAGGACCTAAACCGCATCTACCGCGAAACCGCCGAGGGCGGTCTGGCGAAGCTATATCATTAACCAATAAAGGACGAAAGCACCATGCAGCACAATTTCTGGCTCGGCGGCTACGGCGAGGAATCCATTTGCCGTATGCGCTTTGAGGCGGGGCAATTTGAATTGATCTCCCGCTATCCCGCGTTCAACGCCTCCTATCTCTGTTTTGGCAGAAACAATCAAACGCTCTACGCCGTGAACGAGACGCGCCGCTTTCTGGGCGAAGAAACCGGCAGCGTGCACAGCTTCGAACCGCAGGGCGACGGCACGCTGAAGCAGACCTCCGTAAAGGCGACGGGCGGCACGGATCCGTGCCATGTGTCCGTTGTGGGCAATGTATTGCTGGTCGCCAATTACACCTCCGGAAGCCTTTCGCGCTTTATGCTGAACGAGGACGGCAGCATTGGCGCCGCCCTGCCGCTCATCGCGCCAGAGGGGCGCGGAGTCCACCGCGAGCGTCAGGAGCATTCGCACGTGCACCAAGCGCTGCAAACGCCGAACGGTCCCATCGCCTTTACGGATTTGGGGCTGGACGCGATATCGTTTATTCAAGAGGAAGATTTGGCTTCCCCCGAACCCGCTATCGTTCCCGTGCGCACACCCGCCGGCTTTGGACCGCGCCACTGCGCCTTCCCGCTCTATACCGACGCGTGGTACGCCCTGTGCGAGCTCGAAAGCGCGCTGTTGGTCTATCGCGGCGCACCGGAAAAGGCGAGTTTGGTCGGTCGTCTGCCGCTGGGCGGCGGCGATCGCTTCAACGCGCCCGCGGCGTTGAGAATTTCGCCCGACGGTGGCTATCTGGCGGCGAGCGTGCGCGGCGAAAACCTGATCGCGCTGTTCCGTATTACCGAATCGGGTATGCCCGTGAAGCTTACGGAGACGTGGTGCGGCGGCGATTGGCCGAGGGATATTCAGTTCACGCCGGACGGCGAATACCTGCTGTGCGCCAACGAGCGCGGCAATACACTCACCGCCTTCCGCTTGGAAAACGGCAGGCTCAAGCAAATTGGCGAATACGCCACGCCCGCCCCGACCTGCATACTGTTTGACGAAAGCTGGTGAACGAAATTGAGATGCAGCTGCGGCGTTTGCGGCACCTATATGGCGCACGCGGAGAGTATGCATTTGGGCTGCGTTTGCCCCGACTGCGGCGCGCGGTGCAAGGCCTGTTTGGGCACGAACAGCGTCATTAGCCGCGAAGCCCTGCGCCACATGAAGGAGAACCCCGCGCTTTTGGAAGGTCTTCTAGTAGAGGCGGAGCCCTTTGCGCCCAAATACAATGCGGATGAATTCGGGCGCGAATAACGCGCCCGCAGCACGGAGGCAGCCATGAACGAACACGCCCAAACCCTGATTGCGCTGGATATGGACGGTACGTTGCTCAATTCCGACCACGTCGTTTCAGAGCGCAACCGTCAGGCGCTCTTTCGCGCGGCGCGCGCGGGGCACTACATCGCGCTGGCGACGGGGCGCACGCTTTCGGAAATACGGCATACGCTCGAAATATTGCCCTGCGTGACGCACATCGTGGGCGAAAACGGCGCGGCGATCTGGTCGGTTCGCCCCATGGAGCGGCTGCATCGCGTGAATCTTTCGAAGGAGCGCGCGCGGCGCGTGCTCGACGCGGTGCTGCCCTATGGTCCGCTCATACAAATGTTCATTGGCGATCAATCCTTCTTGGACTGCGCGCCAAACGACGACCTTACGCCCTTCCACATAGAGGAATTTCGCCCCGTATTCGAGGAGGGCTCCATATTCCACCCGGGATTGATCGAATACGGAATGCGGGAGGACGCGCCGCTAGGAAAGATTAACGCCTACTTCCGCACGCCCCAGCAACGCGACCTCGCTTGGGCGGCGGCGACGAACGCCGCTTTGGAGCCGGCAAAGTCCATAGGGCTCGGCGCGGAATTCTCTCCGGACGGCATCAGCAAGGGGCGCGGGCTCATGGCGCTATGTGAAATACTGCGCCTGCCGCTTTCCCAAACCATCGCCTTTGGCGACGGCGGCAACGACCTCGACCTGCTCTCCACGGCGGGCATCGGCGTAGCCATGGGCAACGCCTCCGACGAGGTCAAGGCGCACGCCGACCAGATTACGGAGGACTGCGACCACGACGGCGTGGCGAACGCGCTGAATCGACTCATTCCGGAGCTCTGATATGGAAATTGATATTCAAACCCGCTTGATCACGCTGATCGGCACGCCGCCGGAGCAATCCTTCGCCGCGCGTATGCAAAACGCCGCCTATCGCGCCGCCAATATCAACATGGCGTACTTTTACACCGAAACCGACGCGACGCATTTGGGCGAGATTGTAAACGGGATACGCTATATGCCCTCGTTTCGCGGCTTTGCGGTGACCAAGCCCAACAAGGTGGCGGTACTGCCCTATTTGGATGAACTCGACCCGTTTTGCCGCAAGATCGGCGCCTGCAACACCGTGGTCAAGACCGACGACGGGCGGCTGGTGGGCTACAATACCGACGGGCACGGCTTTCTGATTTCCCTGCAGCAGGAGGGCGGCGCCACGATTCGCGACGGGCGTTTTTTCTGCATTGGCGCGGGCGGCGCGGGGCGCTCCATCGCCTCGGTGCTGGCGTATCGCGGCGCGGGAAAGCTCTACATCGCCGACGCGTTTGAGGAAAACGCGCACGCTCTGGTGGACGACGTGAACCGCCAATTCGCGCCGGTCGCGGAGTTTGTGCCCTACGGCGAATACGGCGCCGTGCGCGACTGCGACGTGGTGATCAACGCCTCCGGCATCGGCATGGGACGAACGCGCGGGCGAAACCCGCTGCCCAAGCAATACATACTGCCCGACCGGCTCTACTTCGACGCCTGCTACAATCCGCTCAAGACCCAGTTCCTGCTGGACGCGGAGGAAAAGGGCGCGCGGATATTGAACGGACTGGGAATGTCGCTCTATCAGGGCGCGGTGCAAATTGAGCTATGGACGGGCAAGCCCGCGCCCATTGAAGCAATGCGCGCCGAGCTGATGGCGCTGATTCAGGGATAAGACGGCGTTACCATTCACCCAATGGGGGTGTCGGGGGTCGCAACCCCTGACATTCAATCCGCAGCGGCGGCGTGTACGCCGCGAGGACGCGGACCAAGTGTCCGCTTCCTTGCAGGTTTTGCGCCCGAAAACCGCGCAGCGGTTTT
>JAFUAR010000122.1 GCA_017460585.1 Clostridia bacterium | reverse complement strand
CTGCCACCCCCTAACAGGTTTTGCTGAAATCGCTGCGCGATTTCCGGGCGCAAAACCTGCAAGGAAGCGGACACTTGGTCCGCGTCCTCGCGGCGTACACGCCGCCGCTGCGGATTGAACGTCGGGGGTTGCGACCCCCGACACCCCCTTGGGATTTTTTGTGGATGGGAGATTCCATCTCCGCCCGCTCCCTTTGGCGGAAAAAAAGCTCCACTTCACCTTTGGTTTCTAACGCCCTATGTACGGGTGTTGAAAACATATACGATTCTATTTAAGGAGGCACCCCATGAACAAGAAGATCGTTTCTTTGCTGCTGGTTCTGTGCATGATGCTCAGCGCGTTCGTCGTGACCGCCAGCGCGGAAGAGAAGACCGTGATCAACGTGTATCGCTGCACCTTCAATCTCGCCAACCCGGATTCCGATCAGGTGAAGAAGGTTGAAGCCGCCATCAACGAGTACATCGCGGACAAGATCAACGTGGAAATCACCCTGACCGACATCGGCTCCGGCGAGTACACCGACAAGGCGAACCTCGCGCTGGCCAACAACGAAATCAACCTGCTGTGGACCGCTTCTTGGGAGTCCGTTATCGGCACCAACGATCTGGTTCCCGCCAACGCCGTGTATGACATTACCGATCTGCTGCCCGGCACCGCCCTGTACGAGAGCATGGCCGAGGGTCAGTGGGAAGCGACCAAGTATGACGGACGCAACTACTTCGTGCCCGTATACAAGGACAACGTGGAAGGCTACGACTTCATGTTCCGCGCGGATCTGGTCGAAAAGTACGGCTGGGACGTTTCTTCTGTAGAGAAGCTGGCGGATCTCGAGCCCATGCTGGCGGACGCCAAGGCTGAAGGCTTGAAGTATCCCTTCCTCACCCAGAAGACCGCTATGTTCTATCGCTGGTACATCGATTCCTTCGATTTCTTCACCGCCGATGCGAACACCAACTTCTTCGCGGTAGATCGCGCGACCAACGAAGTGGTCGACACCATTCAGACCCCCGAGTACGCCGAGTTCTGCAAGCTGATGGGCGACTGGGCCGAGAAGGGCTACATCTCTGAAGACGACGCCACCAAGGTCACCACCGACACCACCACCCAGACTCAGGATTGGGCCATCTCCTGGTGGACCGATATCCCCGTAAACGCCGAGGCGAACAACCGCTACGGTCAGGACGTGGTCATGCAGCCCGCGACCAACCGCTATGCGCACTCCACCTCCGCGCTGGGCTCCTGCTACGCCGTGACCGCCAACTCCACCGAGGAGCAGGCGAAGGCCGCCATCGACTTCTTGGGTCTGCTGTACACCGACAGCAAGCTGGCCGACCTGTACACCTTCGGTATCGAGGGCGAAGACTACAACTACGATGAGAACGGTCAGGTGACCGATAAGGGCGACAAGTACAACCACTCCATGTGGGAGTCCGCCTCCGCTACCATCGTGACCCCCGAAGCGGGCGAGCCCGAGAACAAGGCTGACCTGTACATCGACTTCAACGGCAGCGCCGAGACTTCCGTAGCGGCTGGCTTCCGTTTCGACAAGAGCAATGTGGAAGCGCAGTACTCTGCGTGCTCCAACCTGTTCGAGCAGTACGGCTTCGCGCTGGAGAACGGCGCGGTTCCCGCCGACGCGGTGGAAGACTACATCGCGCAGTATCAGGCGGATCTGGATGGCGCGGGCTATCAGGATGTGCTCGCCGAGTTCCAGAGCCAGTACGATGCGTGGAAGAACGCGTAAGCATTCGCCCACATAAGGCTGAACCTAAAATCGCATTTCAATAATGCCGCCGGCGCCCCGCGAGTTTTCGCGGGGCGTTGGCGTTTATATGGGTGGGCGCGCATCCCCTCCATCCGTTCCGCCAAGGCGCGCATTCGTAATTCTCAAACAATTTCAAAACGCAAAGGCAACAATTCCGCGCTACAATGGGGCGCAGAGAACCAAATTGGCGGAGGGATGCGGAATGTTCAAAATACTGGTCGTCGAGGACGACGCCGAGCTGAACCGGCAGGTGTGCAATTACCTGCATCTGAACGGCTACGAGACTACGGGCTGCCTGAATGCCAACGACGCCTACAACGAAATGTACGGCAATATGTTCGATATGATCGTCTCCGACATTATGATGCCGGGGGTGGACGGCTTCGAATTCGCCAAGACCGTGCGCGATTTGAACCGCGAAATTCCCATATTGTTCATGACCGCGCGCGAGGATTTCGGCGCCAAGCGGCAGAGCTTCCAGCTGGGCGTGGACGACTACATGGTCAAGCCCATCGATTTGGAGGAGCTGGTGCTGCGGGTGGGCGCGCTGCTGCGCAGGGCGAAGATCGCCCAGAGCCACGCGCTGAACGTGGGCGGACTTTCGCTGGATGCGGATGCGCGCACCTGCACGCTGAACGGCGCGGAAATCCCCCTGACCCAGCGGGAATTCAACCTGATCTATAAGCTTTTGTCCTACCCCAACCGCACGTTTACCCGCGCCCAGCTGATGGACGAATTCTGGGACGCGGAGAGCGCCTCGGGGCTAAGAACCGTGGATGTGTACATGACCAAGCTGCGCGAAAAGTTCGAGGCGTGTACGGATTTTGAAATCGTCACCGTGCGCGGGCTGGGCTACAAGGCGGTGATTCGGTGAAGCGCCGCAACAGCACCCAGCGTATGTTCCTCATCTGGCGGTATGTGACGTTCTTTATACTGATCGCCTTCGTCATCACCTGCTCATTCTATCTGTTTTTCGATTCGGCGGATCTGGACGCGGATATGGTGCGTCGCAACGCGCCGCTCACCTTTCTGAACGTGTTCCTGCTAAGCCTGTTCTGCTGCTTTGTGGAATGGCTGATGCGCAAATTCACGGTGGACAGACCCTTGCGGCGCATTCGAGAGGCGACGAACCGCATGGCGCAGGGCGAGCTGTCTACGCGCATCGAGACCGCCGACCTGCCCGCCTACAGCAAGGAGTTCATCGAAATCGCCGAGGATTTCAATCTGATGGCGCAGGAGCTGTCCTCCACCGAAACCCTGCGCACGGACTTCGTATCCAACGTATCGCACGAGCTCAAGACCCCGCTGGCGGTCATGCGCAATTACGCCGCGCTGCTCAAGCAGCCGAACCTGACGGAGGCGGAGCGCAGGGAATACGCCGCGGGCATCGACGGCGCGGTGGAGCGCATGTCGGTGCTGATCACCAACATATTGAAACTGAACAAGCTGGAAAACCAGCAGATCGCCGTGCAGCCCGAGGTCTACGACCTGAGCGAACAGGTGACGCAGTGCCTGCTCGGCTTTGAGGAGCTGTGGGAGAGGAAGGCGCTGGAGATCGACCCCGATATCGACGAGGGCGTCGAGGTGCGCGCCGATCCGGAGCTTTTGACGCTGGTGTGGAACAACCTCATCTCCAACGCCATTAAGTTCACCGAGCCGGGCGGCACGGTGGGCGTGAGCGTGAAGACGGAGGGCGAATGGGCGGTGGTCGCCGTGCGCGACACCGGCTGCGGCATCGGCGCGGAAACGCTCAAGCACATATTCGATAAGTTCTATCAGGGCGACACCTCCCACGCCACCGAGGGCAACGGTCTGGGGCTGGCGCTGGTGAAGCGGGTGGTGTACCTCGCGGGCGGCGAGCTGAACGTGACCAGCGCCGTGGGCGAGGGCAGCCGCTTTGAGGTGCGGATTCGGAGGGACGGACATGGGCAATGATCATCGCGCGACCTATCGCTACACCGCCGTGGAGCAGCGGGAGCTGGACAGCCTTCGGCAAAGGTACGCGCAAACGCCGCCGGAGCAGCGTTTGGAAGAGCTGCGCGAAATCGACCGCGCGGTTACGCGGCGGGCGACGGTATGGGCTGTGCTGATCGGCGTTGCCGGCACGCTGGTGTTCGGCGTGGGGTTGACGCTGGTGCTCTCCTTCGGATTTATGCCGGCGGGCATCGTCGTCGGCTGCATCGGCATCGCCGTGATGGCCGCCATGCCCGCGCTTTACGGGGAAATCCTGCGTCGGGAGCAAAGGAAAGCCGCGCCGCAACCGCGCAAAGACAAACCAGAGGAAATCAAAACATAGCTCAATCACACTTCCATGCCATATGAGGTATGGAAGCTTTTTTTAGGTCGAATGAAACGCCTCGGTGTGCGGCGTTAATGATTCTCAAACAATTCTCAAACAAAACGCGAATGATTCGGCGGTATTATAGGTTCATCCAATGAAGCAAAGGAGAAATCAATATGTCCAGCAAGTTCATCAAGACCAATGAAAAGATCGCGGAGAACGTCGCCGGTGGGTTCAATAAGATGTCGGAGAGCGTGGTATCCGGTTTCAACAAAATGACCCAGGGCGTGGTCAAGGGCTATACGGCGGTGGAAGATAAGTTTGTCGGTCAGTTCCTGACCAAGGAAGGCGAGACGGTAGAGGACGCCAAGAAGCGGCTATCACAGGCGGCTCAGAAGGACGGGGAATCAGATCAATCGCAGGAATAATCCAATAAGACAGATTATGGGAACCGGCTGTACACGAACAATGTAGACAGCCGGTTCTTTGATTTGTTTTTTCGTTACTGTTCAGCCTACGGCTTCACAGTAGGTGGACGGGGGATACGTCCCCCGCCACTGCCACCCCCTAACAGGTTTTGCTAAAACCGCTGCGCGGTTTTCGGGCGCAAAACCTGCAAGGAAGCGGACACTTGGTCCGCGTCCTCGCGGCGTACACGCCGCCGCTGCGGATTGAATGTCAGGGGTTGCGACCCCCGACACCCCCATTGGG
>JAFUAR010000121.1 GCA_017460585.1 Clostridia bacterium | reverse complement strand
TGATGAGCGGCACAAAGAAAACAATGTAGCCCAGACCCGCCATAGTTTTGTTTTTTTTCAGATCTTCCGGAGCAAATTCACGATCCATGCGTCATTCCCTCCTTGCTGGATATATTATACACATCAAATCGGGATTTGTAAAGTTTGGTGCGAAACGGAAACGTGCGCCGTCTGACGCGCAGGTTAATTCACGATAAAATTAGTAGGAATTGGTTGACGCATTGAAGAAAGGGTGCTACAATACCTCACGGATAATCTGAGTAAATCAGTCGGAATTCCGCGAAAGGAGGCGCAGCGTGAAGCTTTCAACACGCGGTCGGTACGGCATACACGCCATGTATGACCTTGCCTGCCGCTTAAACGACGGACCGCAGCCCATTAAGGCAATCGCCGAACGACAGGGAATTCCGGAGGCGTATTTGGAGCAGCTATTCTGCGCGCTCAAACGCGACGGGCTGGTGATCAGCGCGCGCGGCGCACAGGGAGGGTACACGCTTTCCCGCGCGCCCGCCGAGATTACAGTGGGCGACGTATTGCGCACGCTGGAGGGCGGGCTCAATTTGGTAAACTGCCTCGAGGAAGACGACATATGCGGCAAAACCTGCGTTTGTCCCTCGCGCGTAGTCTGGCAAAAAATGCGCGACGGGCTCAACGCTGTGGTAGACGGCATCACCCTTCAGGATATGATCGACGAACAAACGTGCCCACAGGCACAGGGGGAGTAATATATGGAGAGAATTTACATGGACAACGCTGCGACCACCCGCGTGACGGAACCCGTCATGGCGGCGATGCAGCCATACTTTTGCGAAGTCTTCGGCAATCCCATGTCCATACACGGTTTTGGACGTGAAGCCCGCAAAGCGGTGGAAAACGCCCGTCGTCAGGTCGCGGACGCGCTGAAGGCGGATCCTTCCGAAATATACTTTACCGGCTGCGGTACCGAATCGGACAACTGGGCGGTGCGCGGCACGGCGTACGCCCAAATTCGCAAGGGCAAGCATTTAATCACCAGCGCCATAGAGCACCATGCCATTATTCACACCTGCGCGCAGCTGGAAAAGGAAGGCTTTGAAGTAACCTACCTGCCGGTAGATGAATTCGGCGTAGTTGATTTGGTCGCGCTGGAAAAGGCGATTCGCCCGGATACCACGCTCATTTCCATCATGTCCGCCAACAACGAGGTGGGCACCATTCAGCCCATCGAGGAAATCGGTCGCATCGCCAAGGCGCACAATGTGCTGTTCCACACGGACGCGGTACAGGCGATCGGTTCCGTGGAATTCGATGTAAAAAAGATGAACATCGATATGCTTTCCATGTCCGGTCACAAGTTCCACGCGCCCAAGGGCGTCGGCGCGCTCTACATTCGCAAGGGCGTGCGCCCGCAGCGCCTCATTCACGGCGGCGAGCAGGAGCGCGGACAGCGTGCCGGTACGGAAAACGTGGCTTCCATTATTGGTTTGGGCAAAGCCATCGAAATCGCGACCGCCAATATTCCGCGCCACAACGCCGAGGTGAGCGCCGTACGCGACCGCTTGATCGACCGCATACTGCGCGAGATTCCCTACACTCGCCTGAACGGGCACCGCACACAACGCCTGCCGGGCAACTGCAACATCTCCTTCGAGTTCATCGAGGGCGAGAGTATGCTGCTGGGCTTAGACCTGAAGGGCATTGCCGCTTCGACCGGTTCCGCCTGCGCTTCCGGTTCGCTCGACCCGAGCCACGTGCTGCTGGCGATGGGATTGCCCCATGAGATCGCGCACGGTTCGCTGCGTCTCTCCCTGTGCGAAGAGAACACGCTGGAGCAGGCGGACAAGGTGGTTGACGCTTTGATCGAGGTTGTAAACCGCCTGCGTTCCCTCTCCCCCCTGTACGACGATTTCATTGCCGCGCAAAAGGCAAACAAAGCATAACGGTTGATTTGGGAGGTACACCATGAATTATACTGAACAGGTAATGGATCATTTCATGAATCCCCGCAACGTTGGTGAAATTGAAAACGCGAGCGGCGTCGGCACGGTGGGCAACGCTAAGTGCGGCGATATTATGAAAATCTACATCAAGGTCAAGGACAATATTATTGAAGACGTAAAATTCAAGACCTTCGGCTGCGGCGCGGCTATCGCCACTTCTTCCAAGGCGACGGAAATGGTGAAGGGCATGACCATTGACGAGGCGCTGACCGTGACCAACAAAATGGTCGCCGAAGCGCTGGGCGGTCTGCCGCCGGTAAAGATTCACTGCTCCGTGCTGGCGGAAGAGGCGTTGCGCGCCGCCATTCAGGATTACAAGGACAAGCTGGCGCGCGGCGAAAACCCGGACGAGGTACCCTCCGTCGAGCCCGAAGAGATTCAGTACGTATAATTTCCTTTTCAATTAACCGCAGAATGCGAAGCGTTGATATACGCTCGTCGTTCCGCGGTTTTTGTTGGCAGGGGATGTTTCATCAAAGCTGGTCAATTGCCGAAGTAGACGTAACTGAATCAAACAAAATGCAGCAAGTTGCAATTCGTGTGACTAGAGACGGGCAAAAAGCTGGAAGGGAAAAAGGAATATATCTTCGATCATAGGAATTCAAAAAAGGCTGGCTTTCGCCAAACCAAATGCAACTTCGCTTTCGTCAAAGTGAATGCAACAATCTTTCACTTGATGGTCGCGTTTACTTTGAAGATTGATGTTTCATCAAAGCTTAAAAATGCAAATTGATTTTTCCCTCTTGACAATTGCCCGAATCCGTGTATAATAATATCTGTTGCCGGTAAGGGAAGAACCTTCCAAGCTGCATAAAGGCAATCATCCTCTGGTGGATTGGCTGGCGTAGCTCAATTGGCAGAGCAGCTGATTTGTAATCAGCAGGTTGCGGGTTCGAGTCCCATCGCCAGCTCCATACTGGATATCGGTAACAAGGGAAACGTGGGTAGGTTCCCGAGTGGCCAAAGGGAGCAGACTGTAAATCTGCCGTCACAGACTTCGGTGGTTCGAATCCACCCCTGCCCACCAATTTGCGGGAATGGCGGAATTGGCAGACGCGCTAGATTCAGGTTCTAGTGATCATTACGATTCGTGCAGGTTCAAGTCCTGTTTCCCGCACCAAAGTGCTCAGAAATGGGCACTTTTCTTTTGCTGTGCGTAAGCGGCTTCCCATGTTCGTCTTCCCTATTAATGTCCCGCGTATTTTTCTCTCAAGCGTACTTCGCAACCCATAATTAAATCAAACCCATTGACATTTGGATGCGAACGGATTATAGTTAGTATATACTAATATCTGATTATTCTCAGGCTCACTGTGCGAACCGCCGCACAGGCGGCTGAATAAAGCGTTCAATTCGGTCATTTTCATTATCATATTCTAAGGAGCGTGCGAATATGCAATTTGATGAAATCGGGCTAGCATCCGGAAAGGTTTTGTTCCTTCTACCGGGAACAGCCTGCAATTACCAAACGAATTTCGGCTCTGTATTGAATCGACTCGCCGAAAAGTACCATCTGGTTTGCGTTAATTACGACGGCTTTGACGGCAACGATCTTATTTTCCCCGATATGCGTACGGTAACCGAAAAGATCGAACGGTATATACTGGAGCGTTACAACGGGCGCATCGACGGAGCGATTGGTTCCTCCCTCGGCAGCAGCTTTGTCGGGCAGCTGATTCAGCGCCAAAACGTGCATCTGGATCACGGCATTTTCGGCAGCCCCGATCTCGACCAGAGTGGAAAAGTCAGCGCGTGGCTGCAATCTAAGCTGGTGGTCCCGTTGCTCACGAGCTTTACCAAGGGCGAAAAGCAAAAAGCCAAATTGCGTGAAAAGCTTAAAAGCTTCTTTGATATGAGCGATTCCGCAGCGGACCAATTTATTGCCTGCTTTGAGCAATTCTCGCCCGAATCCATCAAAAATGAATATTATACCGATTTGCTCACATGGCTGGATGAAGATATTCATGTGGAGCATACAAAGGTTCACTTCATCTACGCAAATAAGATGGGTGAAAAATATCTAAATCGGTATAAAAAATATTTTCGCGATCCGGAAATTCGAGAATTTTCCATGCAACACGAACAGTGGCTGTTCGGAGGAGAAAAGTACGCCGTGCCAGTGCTGAAAGCAATTGACGAATTCATGGAAACGCCGGTATGAGCCAAAAGCGCAAGCAGTAAAGAAAGGATGGAATATCACAATGGTGTATACGTTAGCACTGTCCGCAGCAATGATGGTCGGTTTGTTTTTAATGCTCTGGTCCGCCGTGGGATTCATCCAAAATCCGCTGTTTTTCTCCTCCGCTCCCAAAGCGGCGCTGGAAGTGGTTCAGCCGAAGGAAAAGCGCTTTAAGGGACAGCACGCCCTCGGTTGGTTGATGATGATTCTCGCCCTCGTGCTTCTGATCGGCCCCATCATTCTAGGCACATATGATGGCGTTCAAAAGGGATTTGATTGGCTTCGGTTCTTCGCACGGTTTGCGACCATGCTTCTTTTGCTCAAGGCGTTTGATATTCTTTTTTTCGACTGGGTATTGCTGTGCCATTCCAACTTTTTTGCGCACTATTATCCAGAAGTGAAGGATCTCTACGGTCCGGAGATATTTGGGTACAATAAAAAATCTCATCTGATACAGATTGTTATAATGCTCGTATTCTCTTTGCTCGCGGCATGGCTCTGCACCTTAATTTAAGAAAGGCAGTCCATCCATGAAATATCACATAGAAAAAAAACAGTTCAAGAAACACTGATTATTCCATTGTATGCCAGAAAAATATGCTCTGAATACTTCCCACACCTATATCAGGATGCGTCGGCAGTACGCATTTGCGATATGTTGGATTATGATTTTGATTCTCAAAGGAAGAAAATGGAGTCTGTGGCAGGCTTGTTCGGCGTACTCGAAGTCGCCCAGCGGCAGTATGACTTGATGTGGGAGGTCCGAAATTATCTAAATAGCCACCCGAATGCGGCGGTAGTCAACCTTGGATGCGGACTCGACGATACTTTTCAAAAGGTCGATAACAGTACCTGTCGCGGTTACAATATTGATATGCCGGATGTGATCGCCGTTCGAAACGAGCTGCTTCCAGCGAATGCACGGGAGAAAAATATCGCTTGCGATTTGAACGACGATCGCTGGATGAATGAAATCCAGCCGGAAGACGGCGCAGTTTTCTTCGCGGCGGGCGTATTCTACTATTTCAATACGGGTGAGGTAAAGCGGCTCTTTTTCAAGCTGGCGGAGCGTTTCCCCGGCGCTGTGCTCGCCTTCGATGCCTGCAACCGGCGCGGAGCGAGAATGATGACGAAGACATGGCTGAAAGAAGCGGGAATCACGGATGT
>JAFUAR010000120.1 GCA_017460585.1 Clostridia bacterium | reverse complement strand
CAAGCGCCGCGCGCCGCGCAGGTCCTATGCCCTTGATCGCGCCGATGTCGACCTCCATGTCCAATCCCCCGTTCTCCAAATGGAATCATTTGAAAAGACATCCGGCACAATGCCGGATGTCTCCCTTGTCCCGTTGTTTTATTCCACGGCAATCAGATAATAGTACAGCGGCTGTCCTCCCGCCTGCACTTCCACATCGCAATCCGGATATTTCTCCTCAAGCAGGGCGTGCAGAGCTTTTGCCTGCGATTCCTCTACATCCTCGCCATAGTACACGGAAATGAGAGAAGAATCTTCGTTGACCATGTGCGTTACACACTGTTCGGCAACTTCTAAAATATCATGTCCCAGAATTTCGAGCTTATTATCCAGCATACCCATGATATCGCCGGAGTGAATTTCGTGATTATCGTAGTTCGAATCGCGCACCGCGAAGGTGATGGAAGCGGTATGCACATTCTCCGCCGCTTCGTTCATCGCAGCGATGTTATCCTCCACATTCGCCTCCGGATTGAAAGCGAGCGCCGCCGAAATGCCCATGGGCACCGACTTGGTACGCAGTACAATGACGTTGCGATCAGTCAGCTCGCTCGCCTGCTCCGCCGCCAATATGATATTGGTATTGTTGGGCAGTATGAACACGTTGCGGGCGTTCGTAGCGTTGGCGGCCTCGGCCAGATCCTGTATGCTGGGGTTCATGGTCTGCCCGCCGTCTACCACCTGATCTACATTCAAATCCTTGAAAATATTGCTCAAGCCTTCGCCCAACGCCACGGCGACGATGCCGTATTCCTTTTCTGGATCCGCCTGCGCCCGCGCTTCCGCCTGACGCTTTTCCTCACGCTGGCGAGCTTCCTCGAACATATTGTCGATCTTAATGGAATCAAGCTCGCCCAGCTCTAAGGCGTACTGCAGCGCCTTGCCCGGATCGTTGGTATGCACGTGTACCTTAATGACGGACAGATCGGCAACGACCAGCACGCAGTCGCCAATGCGTTCCAAACGCTCCCTCAGGCGAACGACCTCGTTTTCGCGCATATCGGGTCTGGGATGCGACACGATGAACTCGGTACAATAACCGAAGCGAATATCCTCGAGGGCGGGCGCTTCATCTGTAGATTCTCCGTTGTTTCCGGCATCCGTGCCAGCCTTGGGTTCCTCTACCGCGTCGTCAATCGGCTCACCTACGAGCGCAGCGTACATACCGCGGTAAATCATCATCAAACCCATGCCGCCGCTATCTACCACGCCGGCGGATTTGAGCACCGGCAGCATTTCGGGCGTACGGCGCAGTATTGCATCGCCGGAGGTGAGTATGTTTTTAAACAAAACCTCAATATCGTTGGTTTTGTTCGCCGCTTTTTCCGTTTCCTCGGCGATCACACGCGCAACGGTAAGTATGGTGCCCTCCTTGGGCTTCATAACCGCCTTATAGGCGGTGGTCGCGCCCTGACGCACCATAGCGGTCAGCAGCGCAGCGTCAATTTCCTCGTGTCCTTTGACGATTTTAGAGAAGCCGCGCAATATCTGGCTTAATATTACGCCGGAATTGCCGCGCGCACCCTTCAGCGCGCCGCGCGCCATCGCATCGGCAATATCGGCGGCGGAGCTGAGCGGTCTTTGGTTCATCTCCTTGATGGCGGAGGTGATGGTCTGGGTCATATTGGTGCCGGTATCGCCATCGGGCACGGGAAACACGTTCAGTGCGTCCACGCTCTCCCGATTCTTGACCAGCAGCGCCGCGCCGGAGGAGAACATCTCCTTAAGCATGGCGCCGTCTATTTTCTGTATCATGCTGTTTCCTCCTGATGAATTGGAGCGGAATGGACGATTACACGCGAATGTCTTCCACGCATACGTTTACGCGACCTACGGGAATGCCGGTGAGATGCTCGACCTCATATTTCACGCGTTCAATAATGGCCGCAGCCACCGCGGAAATGGAAATGCCGTATTCCACAATGATGAACAGATCGATATCCACCTTGTCGCCCGAGGTGCGAATCTTCACGCCCCTGCTCAGGTTCTCACGCCCCATCAGCTGCACGATGCCGTCCGTAGAACGCTTAGCCGCCATACCGACGATGCCGTAGCAGTTGAGCGCGGCATAACCAGCCACATTCACCAGCACTTCGTCGTTTACGGTTACCTGACCGAGCTCCGTCGAAAATTTGCAATCCATATGTATACCTCCCAAATAAGGTAGAGAATGCCATAAGTATTCAGAACCAGTATAGCTTGTTTTGGCAAAGTATGCAAGCAAAAATGGCGTAATGCGCGCAAAATTCCCTTTGCCGATTCGAGTTATTAATGTAAAATTAATTCCAAATGCTTTTTTCCGCATAGAGGGAATATTCTATCGCTCATATCTCTTTTTTCCCGTATTGCATTTCGACCGATTTCCATATACAATATTTCCATGGGAGGGATAAAGATGAAGCGAATTTATATGTGCGCATCCGCGCTCATTTTGCTCGCCGCTTCGCTGCTCGTTTGTCTCGCAGTTCCCGCGCTTGCAGACGACGGTGGCTTTACCATTACAAATTACATAGTGGACGCGGTGTTGAGAAGCGACAATTCGATCGAAGTAAACGAAACGATCACCGTGGATTTCACCGAATCGCGACATGGCATCTATCGCGAGATTCCCACGGATTTTGAGCTGGATACTTCCGCACTGGGCGCAAATGACGTATTTCGCTACCGTACGCGAATTCATGATATTTGGGTGAACCAGCCCTATTCCATATCCACTGAAGACAATACCTGTACCATTCAGATTGGCAGCGCATCAGAGACGGTATATGGAAAGACGATCTACCGCATTGAATATACCATAGATCTTCCATATGACCGACTGGACAGCTGCGATTTTCTGTTTCATTCCGTACTGGGCAATCAATGGAACACGCGGATTGATCGCTTTGAATTCACCATGGCGTTTGAAACGCCAT
>JAFUAR010000119.1 GCA_017460585.1 Clostridia bacterium | reverse complement strand
TGCGAGGTGTACGTGTGCCCCGATATGGACAACACGACCAGCCTAAGCCGCGATTACAGCCACCTGATTTTGCTGTGCGAAAACCAGCAGGGCTACCGCAACCTCTCGCATTTGGTGAGCGAGGGCTTTTTGCGCGGCTATTACTATAAGCCGAGGGTGGATTACGCCCTGCTGGAAAAGTACCACGAGGGGCTCATCGCGCTGTCGGCGTGCCTTTCGGGCGATCTGCCCAAGCTGCTGCTCGACGGGCGCGAGGGGGACGCGCGCAGCATGGCGCAGCGCTATTTGGACATATTCGGTCGGGGGAATTTCTTCGTAGAGCTGCAAAACCACGGCTTGAACGATGAAAAGCTGGTGCTGCCGAGGCTGGTGTCGCTGGCGCAGGATATGGATATTCCCTTGGTTGTGACCAACGACTGCCACTACCTGAACCGCGACGACGCCGCCGCGCAGGAAGTGCTGATGTGCATACAAACGGGCAAGACGCTCAACGACGAAAACCGTATGCGCATGAACTCCGATCAGCTCTACGTGAAGTCCGAAGCGGAGATGCTGGCGGCGTTCCCGAACTTCCCCGAGGCGGTGGCGCGCACCGAGGAGATCGCCCAGCGCTGTCAGGTGGAGTTCGATTTCAGCACGACCTATCTGCCGGCGTTCCCGCTGCCGCAGGGCAAGACCAACGTGGGCTACCTGCGCGAGCTCACCGAGGCGGGACTTATGCGGCGCTACGGCGAAAATCGCCCCGACGCGCGCGAGCGCATGGAGTACGAGCTCGGCGTCATCAACTCCATGGGCTATACCGATTACTTCCTGATCGTGTGGGACTTTATTCACTACGCCAAGACCCACGGCGTGGGCGTGGGACCCGGGCGCGGCAGCGGCGCGGGCTCCATCGTGGCGTATTCGCTGGGCATTACCGAGATCGACCCGCTCCAGTACGCGCTGGTGTTCGAGCGCTTTTTGAACCCCGAGCGCGTCTCCATGCCCGATATCGACTGCGATTTCGATTACGAGCGCCGCGGGCAGGTGATCGACTACGTGCGCACGCGCTACGGCGCCGACCACGTGGCGCAAATCATTACCTTCGGCACCATGGCGGCGCGCGCGGTCATTCGCGACGTAGGGCGCGTGATGGATTTGGGCTACCAGCAGGTGGACGCCATCGCCAAGCTGGTGCCGTTCGAGCTCAATATCACGCTGGATCGCGCCATGCAGGTCAACCCCGAGCTGCGCAAGGCGTACGAGGGCGACGAGCAGATTCGCAGCCTCATCGATATGGCGCGCAAGCTGGAGGGTATGCCGCGCAACGCCTCCACCCACGCCGCCGGCGTGCTGATTACCGCGGAGCCGGTGGTGGAATACTGCCCGCTGCAAACCAACGACGATGTGGTGACCACCCAGTTCCCCATGACCACGGTGGAGCAGCTGGGTCTGCTCAAGATGGACTTTCGGGGCCTGCGCACGCTCAACGTAATTATGGATACCATTGAGCTGGTGCGCCAAAATGGCGACGAGGTGCCGAACGCGGAGGATATTCCGCTGGACGACGAGGGCGTGTACCGCCTGATCTCCGAAGGCGATACGGACGGCGTGTTCCAGCTGGAATCCAACGGAATGCGCCAGTTCCTCATGCAGATGCGCCCCGGGAACTTCGAGGATATCATCGCCGCCATATCGCTGTATCGCCCGGGTCCCATGGAATCCATTCCGCGCTACATTGCGGGCAAGCAGAACCCCCAAAGCGTGCAGTACGCCACCGAGAAGCTGCGCCCCATATTGGACGTCACCTACGGCTGCATGGTGTATCAGGAGCAGGTAATGCAGATCGTGCGCGATTTGGCGGGCTACTCCATGGGAAGAAGCGATTTGGTGCGCCGCGCCATGTCCAAGAAGAAGCACGACGTGATGAACCGCGAAAAGGAGATATTCATTCACGGACAGGTCGAGCCGGACGGTACGGTGACGGTGCCCGGCTGCGTGCGCAACGGCGTGCCGGAGGCGGTCGCCGAACGCCTGTTTGATGAAATGACCGCCTTCGCCAGCTACGCGTTCAATAAATCGCACGCGGCGGCATACGGCGTGGTCGCCGTGCAGACGGCGTATCTCAAGCTGCACCATCCGGTGGAGTTCATGGCGGCGCTCATGAATTCCATCGTGGGCAATACCTCCAAGATCGCCTATTACATTCAAACCTGCCGCAAGCGCGGCATACCGGTGCTGCCGCCGGATGTCAACCGCTCCGGCGAGCGCTTTCAGGTGGACGTGCGCGAGGACGGCGTGCGCTGCATTCGCTTTGGTCTGGAAGCGATTAAGAGCTTGGGCAGAGCGCCGGTGGAGGCGCTGGTGCGCGAGCGCAAGGAAAACGGACCGTATGCCAACCTGTACGATTTGGTCAACCGCCTGTCCGGCACGCAGCTCAACAAGAAGGGCGTGGAAAGCCTGATTTGCGCCGGCGCGCTGGATTCGTTGGAGGGCAACCGCGCGCAAAAGCTCGCGGTGTACGAGCGCGCGCTGGACGGCGCGGCGAAGCGCCAAAAGGGCATGGTCGAAGGGCAAATGTCGCTCTTTGGCGGCGATAACGCGCTGGACGCCCCGCCGCCGCCCATGCCGCCCTTGTACGATTTCAACCCGCAGCGCAGACTGGCGATGGAGAAGGAAACCACGGGCGTGTACATTACGGGACACCCGCTGGACGCGTTTGCGGATATTCTCAGTAAGCTGAATTTCAGCTCGCAGACGATCGCGGAGCTGGGCGAAATGGATACCGACGCGATGATGGCGTACGACCAGAAAAAGGTGACCATGGGCGGCATCATTGCGCAGGTGCGCACCAGAACCTCCCGAAACGGCGGGCTGATGGCGTTTGTCCAGCTGGAGGATTTGTACGGCTCCATTGAGGTGCTGGTGTTCCCCAAGGTGTACGAGCGCGAATTCGAGCAGCTGGTGCCCGAGGCGCCGGTGCGCATGACGGGCAAGCTCTCCGTGCGCGAGGACGAAGCGCCCAAGCTGCTGCTGGATCGGGTATACGCGCTGGACGAGGAGCCCGAGGAGGATAAGCCGCTGCGCTATACTCCGCCGCCGGCGCAGACCGCGCCTCCATCCGGACGCAAGCTGTACCTGCGCCTGAACGAGGGGCAGCGCGAGCGCGCGCTCTCCATACTGAAGGAAACCCCGGGTCGCATTCCCGTGGTGCTGTATATGGTGGAGAATAAAAAGGCGCTCCTGACGCCGCAGGAATACTGGGTGGACGAGGGCTATGATTTCGGCGCGCTGGCAAAGCTGCTCGGCGCGGACGCGATAGTATTGAAATAGAAGGTGAAGCAAATGAATACGCCTGTACTGTATATCGTAATTCCCTGCTACAACGAGGAGGAAATGCTGCCCATTACGGCAAAGCGCTTAATCGAACTCACGGACGATATGCGCGCCAAGGCGATGATATCCGAAAAGAGCCGCATTGTGCTGGTGGATGACGGGAGCAAGGACAACACATGGCAGGTCATCTCCTCGCTGCACAGCCGCTATGAGCGCTTCGAGGGCGTGAAGCTCGCCCACAACGCGGGGCACATGAACGCGCTCTGGGCGGGCATGACCATGGCTGCGCCCAAGTGCGACTGCATCATTTCCATAGACGCGGATTTGCAGGACGATGTAAACGCCATGTACGGCTTTTTGCAGGAATACCAAAAGGGCGCGGATGTGGTGTGCGGCGTGCGCTCCTCGCGCGCGAAGGATACCGTATTTAAGCGAACGACCGCGCAGGGGTTTTATAAGCTTATGAACAAGCTGGGCGTGGAAATGGTTTACAACCATGCCGATTACCGCCTGCTCAGCAAACGCGCGCTGGAGGCGCTGCTCTCCTTTGGCGAGGTGAATATGTTCCTGCGGGGCATGGTGCCCCTGCTGGGCTTTAAGACCGCGGTTGTGGAATACGAGCGCGGCGTGCGCGTGGCGGGGGAGAGCAAGTACCCGCTCAAGAAGATGGTGGCGTTCGCCATAGAGGGCATTACCTCGTTTACCAACAAGCCCATTCGCTATGTCACGTTAACGGGCATACTGTGCAGCGTACTGGGGCTGGCGATGGCGATCTACGTGCTGGTTTCGCTGTTTGGCGGGCACAGCGTGGCGGGCTGGGCTTCGCTCATGATGAGCATTTGGCTGCTGGGCGGCTTGAATTTGGTCGCGCTGGGGTTGATTGGCGAATATATCGGCAAAATCTATATGGAGACCAAGCGCAGACCCAAATTCATATTGGAAGAATACCTGCGCCACGAATAGAAGGGAGGAACCCCCATGCTGGAAATCGGAACCCTCGCGCCGGATTTTGAACTGCCGGATCAGGCGGGCAATTTGCACAGGCTGAGCGATTATCGCGGTAAAAAGGTGATATTGTACTTCTACCCCAAGGACAATACCGCCGGCTGCACCAAGCAGGCGTGCGGCTTTATGGAATTATACCCGCAGTTTACCGAGCGCGGCGCGGTGGTGCTGGGCGTAAGCCGTGACAGCGTCGCTTCCCACAAGCGCTTTGCCGAAAAGTACGGCTTTCCGTTCACCATATTGGCGGATCCGGAGCGCACTGTAATCGAGGCGTACGATGTGTGGAAGGAAAAGCGCAATTACGGCAAGGTTTCCATGGGCGTGGTGCGCACCACCTACCTGATCGACGAGGCGGGCATTATTGTGAAAGCCTTGGGCAACGTGAAGGCGGCGGAAAATCCGCAGCAAATGCTGGGCGCGTTGGATTGACCCCAGCCCCTTTCGCAACCCGTGAATCTGGCGGTCGCCGAAGCCGCTTCCATGATTTCGGCAATGCTCAAAGCGGACGCGTTTTGCGTCCGCTTTGATGCGTATATTGGGCGTTCGTGTCGGAACAGCAGCAAGGCATCCGCCGCGCTGTATCCGCATTCATTTCCTCAACACTGGTTAGCAATATCGAACTTTTAACGGTTAGCATAGGATAATAAGTCAATTTTGGAACACTTCCAAAGAGCTGTGTGTGGTATTATTCAGTTAGTTAGCACTTCCTAAAATATGTGGCGCTGACATTATGGAAAATCCCAAGGGAAAACGCATCGAGGCGAACAGAAAATGAGAAAGTCACTTAGGTTATTTACAGCCATCGTCGCAGTCGTCATGCTGGTATTAACCGCGTGTCCGGCGCTGGCCGCCAGCTACAGCAACTGGAAAGAGGTTGCGACCGATATGCAGCAGGTGTTGGATAACGCCTATGCGCTGTACGAGGGCGGCGACGCGAAGGCGGCGCTCAAAGAGGTCAACAACGCGTACTACAACTACTATGAAGCCATCGGCTTCGAACGCACGGTCAAGGCGTATATCTCCGGCAGCCGCGCCTCCAACGTGGAGCTGCAGTTCAGCTTCTCCAAGGCGGCGATCAACGGCGGCAAGACCAACGACGAGGTCAAGACCGAAATCGACAAGCTGATCTCCATGCTCTTCGAGGACGCCAAGACGCTCGACCCGGCGGAGGAATCCGCCTCCGGCAGCGATATTCAGGCGGAAATCGAGAAGATCGGCACCTTGCTCGCCGAGTACAAGGCGTCGGTCGATCCGGCGGACGAGGCGCAAACCGGCAAGATCGCCGAGCTGGAGAGCGAGCTCGCGACCCTGAGCGGTATGCTGGAAAACTATAGCGCGGAAGCCGCCTCCGAGGGCGCTGCCGAGAGCACCGGCAACAGCGCGGGCAACTCCATCGCTACGTTTGTGGCGGCGTTCGGCATCATATTGCGCGAGGGTCTGGAAGCCATACTGGTCATCGGCGCAATCATCGCCTATCTGGTCAAGTCCGGCAATAAGGACAAGGTGCGCATCGTTTACATCGGTTCGGTGGTCGGCATTGCGTTGAGCTTCGTCGCCGCGTGGCTGTTGAACGCGCTTAAGCTCGCCAATCAGGCGCCGCAGGAGGTCATCGAGGGCGTTACGGCGCTCATCGCCGTGGTGGTGCTGTTCTACGTGAGCAACTGGATGGTCTCCGAGAGCGAATCCGCCGCGTGGACGCGCTACATCGACAGCAAGGTTTCCGCTTCCGTGGAAACGGGCAGTATGTTCACGCTGGGCTTTACCGCGTTTCTGGCGGTGTTCCGCGAGGGCGCCGAGGTGGTGCTCTTCTACCAGCCCATGCTGGCGGAGGGCAACCCGAGCATGGTATGGTACGGCTTTGCGGTGGGCTGCGTAGTGCTGGTGGCGGTATTCCTGCTGATTCGCTTCCTGTCCATCAAGATTCCGATCAAGCCCTTCTTCCTGGGCACCTCTATTCTCATGTGCCTCATGTCCATTTCGTTCTTGGGTTCGGGCATCAAGGAGCTGATCGAGGGCGATGTGATCAAGTCCGTCACTCCGTTCCTGACCAACCTCATTCCCTATAACGACGTGATGGACGTGCTGGGTCTCTACCCGATACTGCAAACCCTGCTGCCGCAGTTCATACTGCTGGTCATCTCGGTGGTCACCTTCATCATCCACATCCGCAGAAACCGCAAAATCGCCGCCGAGGCGAAGGCGCGCGGATAGGCTTCATCCCGTTCACAGGTTGCAATTGCGCATAAAGCGCAGTTACAATACAGATTCCATCAATTATGGTAAGGAGGAATTTCAAATGAAAACTTGGAATCGCGTTCTGGCTCTGGTTGCCGTTCTGGCTCTCGCTCTGGTGTTCTCCGTTTCCGCGCTGGCGGAAGCAGCTGCCCCCGGTGAGGCGGCCGGTTTCGTAGAGTATCCCCTGACCGATGACAACGAGCAGCAGGTTCAGATTACCGAAGGCACCAGCTTCAACGTAGCAGGCGTTTACTTCCAGCCCGTCGATATGGAGCCCGTTGGCATGGGTCTGAGCCCCGCCGACTCCAACATCCATCTGGAGGCCGACATCTCCGCGCTGGAGAATGATCTGGGCTACGGCGTAGGCGACTGGATCCCCTACATGACCGTGGACTACACCATCGTTTCCGAGACCACCGGCGAAGTTGCTGCGGAAGGCACCTTCATGGTCATGAACGCTTCCGACGGCCCGCACTACGGCGCGAACATCGCTCTGACCGAGGCGGACACCTACACCGTAACCTTCACCCTGCACAGCCCCGAAGAGAACGGCTTCCTGCTGCACGTTGACGCCGAGACCGGCGTTCCCGGCAAGTTCTGGTCCGAGCCCGTTGAGGTCGTGTTCTCCGGTTGGGATTACATTCCTCAGGAGTGGTAATTCAGGCGCGGTACAAAACCGTAACGCTATAGAATGAATGTTCATGTCTCCTCCTCGATTCAATCGGGGAGGAGATGTGATGCGTTTTAAAGGAACTCGGGAAGGAACAATTATGCTGAAATATTTCATTCAGGTCACGCAGGATTTTACCGCCATGGGGCTCATTTTGGCGCTGCTGTACGCCCTGCATCGGGCGGCGGGCTCCAAACTGGCAAAGCGGCTTCTCACCGGCGGCGCGCTGCTGGGCGTCATCGCCGCGGTGGTCATGGCGGTGATGAAGAAGACCACCAACAAGGTGGATACCTCCCTGTGGAATTTGCGCATATTCATGGTGTCCATCGCCGCTATGGTGCTGCTCATTCCCTTTTGCTTTGGGCTGTTTCGCAAAAAGCATATTCGGCTTTACGGCGTCATGGCGGGCGGTTTGAGCGCCGTGCTGGCGTTTACGCTCATATTGTACGCGGCGCCGGGCGTAATGCTCTATCCCTTTGAATTTCTGGTCAACAGCAAAGAAAGCGTCATGAGCACGGAGTTCCTGTTTAAGCTGATCGGCTGGACGGCGGGTCTGCTGCTCACATTTCTGGCGGCGTTCGCGCTCAACCGAGCTTCGGCGGAGCTGCCGCTTGCGCCCATCGGCATAACGCTTTTGCTCATGCTCCTTTGCAACGCGGTCAAACAGGTCGGCACGATCATCAACGTCCTCCTTACCAAGCGCATGATCGCCAATAACCATACCCTGTTTGTCATTGCCAAAAATATATCCAACCACAGCAATTGGTTTATATTTGCCGCGCTCATTTTCGCGGTCATTCCCCCCGTCACGCTCTGGGTGCGTTCGCTGACCGTGCGCGAACCCTACGAAAACCCCGCCCAGCACCGCAAAATTAAGGCGAAGTGGCGCAGGGGCAGAAAGTGGAGCGTCTCCGCGCTGTGCTATTTTGCGGCGATCGTGGTGGTGCTCACGGCGATTTTGGCGTACAACAGCCGCGGCTATACGCTTTCGCCCTCCGAACCCATCGATCTGCGCGGCGACGAAATCTATATCCCCATTGAAAACGTGGAGGATGGGCACCTGCATCGATTCACCTACGAGGCTTCGGACGGCAAGGGCGTGCGCTTTATCGTCATTCGCAAGCCGAATTCGCAAATGTACGGCATCGGTCTGGACGCCTGCGATATATGCGGCGAGACCGGCTACTACGAGCGCGACGGACAGGTGGTGTGCAAGCTGTGCGACGTGGTTATGAATATCAACACCATCGGCTTTAAGGGCGGCTGCAACCCCATTCCCATAGACTATTCCGTGGAGAATGGCTATATCATCGTGCCCACGGCCACGCTGGAAGAAAAGAGTTCGAAATTTTCTTAAAACCACAAAGCGAACCTCATAGGAGGATATTTAATTATGTTTTTGCGAATGGTCAAGGGAGCGATCTTCCGACAGAAGAGCAAAATGCTGATGATCGCCTTCACCATAGCGCTGGGCGCTTCTTTGGCGACCGCCATGCTGAACGTCATGATGGACGTGGGCGACAAGGTCAATCAAGAGCTGAAGACCTACGGCGCGAATATTACCGTGGTGCCGCAGGGCGCTTCGCTGCTCAACGAGCTGTACGAGGTGGAGGGCGGCGAGGCGCCGGTGGAGCAGTACCTGCAGGAGAGCGAGCTCGGCAAGTTGAAGACCATATTCTGGGCGTTCAATATTGTGGATTTCGCACCCTTTATGGAGACGAACGCGGTTTTGCCCACGGGCGAAACGGTGAAGGCGGTGGGCACTTGGTTTGACCACCACATGGACCTGCCCACCGGCGAACAGCTGGATACGGGCGTGGTGAACCTGCGCTCTTGGTGGGATGTGGACGGCGCGTGGATCGACGATCAGGCGAACCCCGATATCGCGCAGGTCATGGTGGGCAGCTCTGTGGCGCAGGCGCAGGGGCTCTCCGTGGGCGACGTGCTGCACCTAAACGGAACCGCCGCCACCGTAGATCTTACCGTGGCGGGCATATTTGAAAGCGGCGACGACGAGGACGACGAGCTGTTCGTGCCGCTCTCCGTGGCGCAGGCGCTCAGCGACCGCGCGGGTCTGGTGAGCAGCATCGAGGTCAGCGCCCTCACCACGCCGGACAATGAGCTGGCGCGCAAGGCGGCGGTGCGCGGTCCCTCGTCGCTTTCCAAGAGCGATTATGAAACTTGGTACTGCACCGCCTACGTGAGCTCCATATGCTACCAGATTCAGGAGGTCATTACCAACTCCGTCGCCAGCGCGGTGCGTCAGGTGGCGGATTCCGAGGGCGCCATTTTGGAAAAGACGCAGCTGCTCATGCTGCTCATTACCGCGCTCAGTCTGGTGGGCTCCGCGCTGGGCATCTCCAATCTGGTGACGGCGAGCGTAATGGAGCGCAGCAACGAGATCGGCTTGATGAAGGCGATCGGCGCGCACGACGGCGCCATATCGGGTTTGGTGCTCACGGAGATCATCATTACGGCGATACTCGGCGGACTGGTCGGCTACTTCGCGGGCTTCGGCTTCGCGCAAATCATCGGGCACTCCGTGTTCAACGCCTCCATCGAAATGAAACCGATGATCATACCGATTGTGGCGATATTGGTCATATTGATTACACTGCTGGGCAGCATTCCCGCCATACGCACGCTGCTCAAGCTGCGCCCCACCGAGGTGCTCCACGGTCGTTGATTTGAGGCTTTCAGGAGATTGATGCAGCATGAAAAGACAAAAAATGTACTTTCGAATGGTGGTCGCTTCGCTGATTCGCCGCCGTTCGAGAATGCTGGTGGCGCTGCTGGCCATCGCCATCGGCGCGACCATACTTTCCGGTTTGGTGACCATTTATTACGATGTGCCCCGCCAAATGGGCGCGCAGTTCAGGGGCTACGGCGCGAATATGATTTTGCTGCCGCAGGAAGAAAACAGCATGGATATGGCGGCAATGGAGGCGGCGCTTACCCATATTCCCGCTGAGAGCGTTTCCGGCGCGGCGCCCTACCGCTACGAGACCATTCGCGTCAACGAGCAGCCCATCATTATTGCGGGCACCGACCTGCAGGGCGCAGTAGCCGCCAGCCCCTATTGGATGATTACCGGCGAGCTGCCCAGTGCGAGCGGACAGGCGCTCATCGGCAAGGAAGTCGCCAGTCTGCTGGGGCTTAGCGTGGGCGCGAGCTTTACCGCCAGCTATACCCCCGCGCAGGCGGAGACGAGCGAAAACGGCGTTACGCAGTACCAAACCATGCCCTTCGAGGTGACCGGCGTGCTGGATACCGGCGGCTCCGAGGAGCAGTATATATTCCTCTCCTCCCAAGATGTCGAGGCGCTCACCGGGGAAGAAGGCACGCTGGATGTGGTGCAGCTGAGCGTGAACGGCTCCCAGCAGGAGCTGGAGGCGTATGCGGACGCCATCAACGGCGCGGTGCCGCAGCTGGCGGCGCGGCTGGTCAAGCGCGTGACCCAGTCGGAAACCACGGTGCTGACCAAGCTGCAATCGCTGGTATTTCTGGTTACGGCGGTCGTGCTGGTGCTCACCATGGTGTGCGTGGCGACGACCATGATGGCGGTGGTGACCGAGCGCCGCAAGGAAATCGGTCTAAGAAAGGCGCTGGGCGCTTCCAACCAGTCCATCATTATGGAATTCATGGGCGAAGGTTTGGTGTTGGGCGCGCTGGGCGGTTTGCTGGGCTCCGTGCTGGGCTTCGGCTTTGCGCAGCTGGTCAGCACCCGCGTGTTCAATAGCTCCATACGCTTTCAGGGGCTGCTGGTGCCCATTACCATATTGGTCTCCGTGGCGGTCACGGCGCTGGCGTGCCTGCTGCCCGTGCGCAGCGCTACGGATATCGAGCCCGCGTTGGTTCTGAAAGGAGAATAGTGCCATGAGCTTGTTGCAGTTGAATCAGGTATCCAAAATATATGGCGACCTTCGGGCGCTCGATAAGGTTTCCCTCAGCGTGGAAAAGGGCGAATGGGTCGCGATTATGGGTCCGTCCGGCTCCGGAAAGAGCACTATGATGAATATCATCGGCGCAATGGACAAGCCCTCCGAGGGCGAGGTGCTGCTGGACGGAAGGGACATTTCCAAGGAGAATGCGAAGACCCTCACCAATATTCGCAGGGACAAGATCGGTTTGATCTTTCAGCAATTCCATCTGGTCAACTACCTGACCGCAGTGGAAAACGTGATGGTGGCGCAGTACTACCACAGCATTCCCGACGAGAAGGAGGCGCTCAACGCGCTGGAGCGCGTGGGTCTGCGCGACCGCGCCAAGCACCTGCCCAGCCAGCTTTCCGGCGGCGAGCAGCAGCGCGTATGCATCGCCCGAGCGCTCATCAACTATCCGGAGGTCATATTGGCCGACGAGCCCACCGGCAATCTGGACGAGGCGAACGAGGGCATCGTGCTGGATATATTCCGCCAGCTGCACCGCGAGGGCAGTACGCTCATTGTGGTGACGCACGATCCGGAGGTCGCGGAAGTGGCGCAGCGCACCATCGTGCTGGAGCACGGGCGCATCGCCCGCGAGGTCGTCAACGAAAATTTTGTACCGTAAACGGGAGATCACCATTATGAAAAAGACATGGTTATTGGCGCTTTTGTGCGCCGCGCTCGCCTTCACCCTCGCCGCCTGCGGCGGCGGAGGCGCTAAGGCGAAGAATTACGCGCCCGGCACCTATACCGGACAGAGCAGCGAAAACGAGGATGGCGATTACGCCATCGCCACCGTCACCATTGGCGAAGACAACAAAATTACCGATATCGAGTTCGTATCGTACGAGAAAAACGGCAATATCAAGGATGAAAACTACGGCAAGCAGGATGGCGAAATCGCCAATCAGGATTACTTCAATCGCGCGCAAAACGCCGTAGCCGCCATGCAGAAATACGCCGATCAATTCCTCGAGGTGCAGGATTTGGCGAAGCTGGACGCGATTACCGGCGCGACGCTCTCTTACGATCAGTTCAACGAATCGGTCTCCATCGCCCTGAGTAAGGCGGAACAGTAACAGTAGCCCCTTTCCAACCCCCAACGCTTCGTGATATTCGTACTTGACGCGGACCAGCTAGATTGTTATAATGTAGTTAAACAATGCGGCATGAGCCGCGCAGCGTGAGGAGGTTTCCCTATGGGTAAATTTGTGGTTCGCTATACGAATACCGGAATTAAGTTCGACTTGAAGGCGGGCAATAACGAGGTGATCGCCACTTCCGAGGTGTACAACAGCAAGAGCTCCTGCCTGAAGGGCGTCGCCAGCGTGCAGCGCAACGCGCCCATCGCCGCGGTGGAGGACCAGACCGTGGAGGATTATGCCAAGGAGAAGTGCCCCAAGTTTGAAATATACACCGACAAGGCGGGCGAACTCCGCTTCCGCTTGAAGGCGACCAACGGTCAAATCATCGCCGTGAGCGAGGGCTATACCGCCAAGGCGGGCTGCCTGAACGGCGTGGAGTCCGTCAAGAAGAACGCGGCGGATTCTGAAATTGTCATTCAGGAAAAGGATGCGTAAGCCAAATTCACAGGCTCTAGGAAAGCGGCGGGACGATATGCGCCCGCCGCTTTGGTCGCATCATTGGGCGCATGAGGGGAGGGAAGGCGCGTGCGAATTCGTTTGGGTGCGGCGCTGCTGGTCGCGCTTTTCTCTCTTTGCCTGCGCGTTGGCTTCGGCGAAGCGCCGCTTTGCGTTGCGCAGGACGGTTGCGCGGCGCTGCTGACGGAAGCGGGCGAGGAGATCGTTCCCCTCGGGCAATACGCCGATTGAATCGATCTGGGCGGCGAGGGCGACGCTTGGCGTTGCGCCGCGGGCGTGCGCACCGACGCGGGAATTCTCTACGGTCTGATGGACGCGACCGGCGCGCTGCGTACATCGTGCGCGTACTCCTCCATTCGCCGCGCGGGCACTGTGTTTTTGATTGCGGCGGAGGACAGAATGGGCGCGATCAACGCGCAAGGCGAAGTGGTGCTGCCCATGGAGTATACCCAGCTGGTCGCCTTTGACGAGGCGCATTTTCTCGCCCTGCGCTCCGACCCGTACGATGCCGAACCCGACGAGATCTACGCCGTAAACGCCCGCGCCGAAACGCGCAGCGCCACCGGCTGCCGCGCGGAGAACGGCTTGAACCCCGTCAAGTCGGGGCGAATGCTCTGGCAGGATGCGGATACCGAACGCTACGGTTACATGAACGCGGAAGGGGAGAGCGTCATCGCGGCGGATTATCCGCAGGCGCGCCCCTTTCAGGGCGACTGGGCGGAGGCACTGCAGGATGGGCTGTGGGGCGTGCTGAATACCGACGGCTCGTGGAATATCGAGCCCCGCTATGCATGGATTGAACGGCTGCAGGGCGGAGCGGTCGCAATCGGTCTTTTGCCGGAGGGCGGCTTTGAGCTGCGCTCGCTTGCGGAGGACGGCGGGGAAACGCTCGTATTCCCGCAGGAGTTTTCCGCCGATATCGTCAACGATAAAGTCGTACTGCGCAGCGCCGAGGAGACGCGAATACTGCTGCCGGATGGGCAACTGCTCTGGTCGGGCGCGGCGAACGCGCAGGTTTTCGCGGGCTGCGGCGATTCGCTGCTGCTCATGGACGGTCAGTGGGGCGATTCATGCGCCGCCCTGCTATACGCCGACGGGCGGCTCAGCGCGGCGCGCTGGCAGTGGCTGGTGCCGCTCGATGGCGCGCATTACGCGCAGGTGCAAATGGAGGCGACCCGCTACTACAGCTACCACCTAAAGCGCGATAAGAACAAGATCAATTACCGCAGCTTTCGCTACGGCGTGATCGACGCGCAGGGCGGGGAAGTGCTGCCCTGCGCCTACGATTCCGTGGCTTTGGTGGTGGAAAACCGCTATTTACTGACATTGGGCGAAACACTGCTGCTGGCGAACGAGCAGGGCGAAATACTCTGGTCGCGCGAGGCGCCTTAAAGTCAACACATTCGCCTATGGGCGGCGTTACAAATAAAGCACCTTGCCGATTGAAGCAAGGTGCTTTCTATAATGAAAATGATTGGCGATTATTCGCCGCGCGCCACCAGCGCCACCGCCTGCGCGGATATGCCGAGCTCTTCGCCCTCAAAGCCCATGCGCTCCGTGGTGGTCGCCTTTACGTTTACGGCGTCTGTGCCGAGCACGGCGCACAGGTTGTCGCGCATATCGGGAATAAAGGCGGCGAGCTTGGGGCGCTGCGCCACAATGGTCACGTCCGCGTTGACCACCCTCCAGCCGTCCGCGCGGAGCAGCTCCATCA
>JAFUAR010000118.1 GCA_017460585.1 Clostridia bacterium | reverse complement strand
TCCTCCGCCACGGCGGACAGGCTTTGTTCGGCAAAAAATTGCGCGCCGGATAGAAGCGTGAGCGGTTCCTCCTGCGGAAACGCGACGCCCTCCTCGACGACCTCATTCCGAATGCGAACCATCGCCTCGACATCTCGCGGTTCATACGCGCGTACGTTCATATGCTTGCCCTCCGAACGCTTTTTCGCTTAGAGTATAGCATGGAACGCGCGCTCCGTCGCGGTATTCGAGGTTAATCGCAGGATAAATCCGAATGTTATTCGTTTGCACACTAAAAAAGTTTGGGTTTGCGGGAAGGGGAGGGCGGATGGTTTTGGTTGGGAAAAGGCGGTGGGGATAAAGGGATGAGGCGACGCGATTTTCTTGCCAAGTCGGTAAAGGAATGTGTTAATCGGCAAATGCGTATACCACATATAATACGTATTGACAACACGTATTTTATGTAGTATACTGACTTCGATCAAGCAGGTTTATATTACGCTGCAAGTAAGTCTGCCACATGATTTGCGGCGTGGGGGAAGGGGCAATGGATATGCCGATGAAGGCGCGGGAAGCCATTCGACGACTCAAGAAGGAGGGATGGGTTGAAGTCCGCCAAACTGGGTCGCACAAGCAATTTGTCAAGGATGGGAAACGCCTCACTGTGCCGGATCACGCAGGAGATTGTTACTGTTCAGCCTACGGCTGAACAGTAAGTGGACGGGGGATTCCATCCCCTGCCCGCGGCGCGGCGCTCGAATTTTCAATTCGATCGTCCGCGGTTTTGACTAAAAGTCAAAACTTGAAAACCCTTTCGGGTTTTCAACCTTGCCACCCCCCCTACAGGTTTTGCTAAAATCGCTACGCGATTTCCGGGCGCAAAACCTGCAAGGAAGCGGACACTTGGTCCGCGTCCTCGCGGCGTACACGCCGCCGCTGCGGATTGAAAGTCGGGGATTGCGACCCCCGACACCCCATGGGTGAATAGTAACAGGAGATTTGACGTCGGGCGTCGAGAAAAGTATAAAGAAGATTGCAGGATGGTAGTGTTCTATTATATTTGAACAGACGCCGAGTATGTATGACAGTTCAAGAGAGCGAAGGAGGATACCCATGAATAAGCCCAGCAGTTACACCTTTGCGGCGTTGTTTCGCAAGGAGGAGGACGGTCGCTACAGCGTAAGGTTCCCGCAGCTGGACGGTTGCTTTACCGAGGGAGATTGCTTTGAAGCGGCGCGCCAGTCGGCTGTGGACGCGATGAGCCTGCATTTATACGGCATGGAGCAGGACGGCGAGGAGATTCCAGATTATGTTGAAGAGGTTGAAGCGAACGCGGGTGAGACGGCGTTTCTGGTAACCGCGTGGATGACGCCGTTTCGCGACGAAATGGAAAATCGGGCGGTGAAGAAAACGCTGACCATTCCGGCGTGGCTGAACGAAGCGGCTGAAAAGCGCGGGGTGAACTATTCGCAGATATTGCAATCCGCTTTAAAGGATTACTTAGGGGTCTATCACCCCTGAGGTATTACCGGATTCCGAACGAGGAGTCCGGCGTTATTTATATCGCGAAAAACGCTTTGGCTGTTATGGAGGAACCTAAAAAACGAAAGGAGACATGAAGAATGGGTGAAACGATTAAGACGATGCTGGACGCGGAGTAGAACAGATCATCCGGAAATGCCCTACAGCGATTCGTCGGTGGAGTTCCACATCGAACGACTGTATAAAGATTTGATTATTTCTTACAGTGGGATTCCACGCCTTCCGGCATACCTTCGCCACAAACTGCTATTATAAAGGCTGTGACATTAAGAAGCTATCGAAACTTCTTGGTCATGCAAATGTAACAATTACTTACAACATTTATATCAATTTGTACGGGGATATGCTCGAAGAGCTTCGAGAGATTGTTGAATAAACGTTAGGCGATTACCGGAGAATTAATCAAGTCAGACAAAAAACCTGCCTCGAAATGAAGCAGGCTGTGGAGGTGCCACCCGGATTCGGACCGGGGAATGAAGGTTTTGCAGACCTTTGCCTTACCACTTGGCTATGGCACCGAATATAAAATTGGAGCGGTAGACGAGACTCGGACTCGCGACCTCCACCTTGGCAAGGTGGCGCTCTACCAACTGAGCTACTACCGCTGATGGTGCCTTGGGGCGGAATCGAACCACCGACACTGTGATTTTCAGTCACATGCTCTACCGACTGAGCTACCAAGGCAATTGGCGATGCGGAAGGGGGCTCGAACCCTCGACCTCCAGCGTGACAGGCTGGCATTCTAACCAACTGAACTACCGCACCATATGGTGGGAACAACAGGGCTCGAACCTGTGACCCTTTGCTTGTAAGGCAAATGCTCTCCCAGCTGAGCTATGCTCCCATTCGTTGTGTTTCGCAACGACTCGTTTATAATACATCATTTGCGGGCAAATGTCAATGCGTTTTCAGAAATTAACACTACGAGCGTTACTGTTCCGCCTGCGGCTTCACAGGTTGCGGACGGGGGACACGTCTCCGTCCGCGGCAGTCGGCAAAGCTGGGTGCAAAACCCGCAAGGAAGCGGACACTTGGTCGGCGTCCTCGCGGCGTACACGCCGCCGCTGCGGTTTGAATGTAGGGCGTTGTGCTCCGACACCCCATGGGTGAATGGTAACGTGCCCGCGTTGCTGTCCTGCCTGCGGCTCCACAGATTGAGGATGGGAAGATAAAATCCCCCGCTCGCGGCGCTCGAATATACAGATCGACCGTCCGCGTCCTTGTGCGTACATAGCGACCGTCGCAGCAAATCGATCGTCAGAGGACGCCCCGCTATCCCCATGATTGAATCGTAACTGCCCGCCTTATGGCAGAAACCGAATAGTGCAGGAAAAACCCTTCGCCAAAATTGCATTTTACAAATGGAAGACAGTCGAACGCCGCACATCTAGTGCGAGCAAGGCGCAGGTTTTACGCACGGAGCACAGCGCTCCATCCATCAAACATTATTCCAAGATTTTTGTTGTTAATTATGTAAAGTCAACGAGTTTAATGGAATAATGCAAAACCATTGACAACAATCCGTCATTAATGCTATAATCCAACCGTTAAAGCAGACAACATTTTCCAATGAATTTGTGGGCTTCTCCCATTTTGTCCTTTAATTCTTGAAGTACACGGGGTTTCTTGTACACAATATTTGGAGCATATCGTTTGGATTGATGGAGGGGGATTATCATGTCGGAATCCGCAGTACATTCCATACCCAGACCGGAACATCCCAGACCCGATTTTATGCGCGACACATTCGCCAACCTAAACGGCGAGTGGCAGTTCGCCTTTGACGATGCCGACGAAGGTCTGCGCGCGCAGTGGTACCTTGCCGGCAAGCAGTTGCCGTTGACCATACAGGTGCCGTTCGCCTATCAAACCAAGCTGAGCGGCATTGGACCGACCGACGAAATCCATCCCATCGTTTGGTATCGCCGCTCCTTCCGCGTTCCGCAGGAAATGGAAGGCAAGCGCGTTTTGCTGCACTTTGGCGCGGTGGATTACGCCGCCCGCGTATACGTAAACGGGCAGCTCACCGGCGAGCACAAGGGCGGCTATACGCCGTTTGCCATTGATATTACCAACGCGCTTACGCAGGGCGATAACGACCTGTGTCTGCGCGTAGAGGACTATCCCGATTGCACCCAGCCGCGCGGCAAGCAGTACTGGGCACAGGGACTCATGGGCTGCTGGTATACGCCGGTCACCGGCATTTGGCAGACCGTGTATCTGGACGCGGTGGGGGAGAACGACATTCGCACCGTGCACGTCACGCCGGATATCGACCGCCATATGTTTACCGCCGAGATCATACTGAGCCGTATGCCCTGCGCCGAGCTGCGCGCGGAGCTCACCGTATCCATTCACGATAAGGTGGTGCGGCGCGTATCGACCTCTATGAACGACCGCGTTCTGCGCGTTCCGGTTGATCTCATCGTCAACGGCGCGCTGGAATCGGTGCACCTGTGGGCGCCCAACCATCCGGAGCTGTACGATTTGGATGTCGCCGTGTATCAGGGCGACGCGCTTGTGGACAAGGTGCATACCTATTTCGGTATGCGCAAGGTCGAGGTGCGTTCGGGCAAGGTGTATTTCAACAACTGCCCCATCTATCAGAGGCTGATTTTGGATCAGGGCTACTGGTCCGATTCGCTTTTGACTCCGCCCAGCGACGACGCGATTCGTCAGGATGTGGAATATACCCTCAAGTTCGGCTATAACGGCGCGCGCAAGCACCAGAAGCTGGAGGATCCGCGCTACTACTATTGGGCTGATAAGCTGGGTCTGCTCGTGTGGGGCGAGGTGCCCTCCGCGTATGACTTTACCGATGAAACCTCCGCCAATCTCGCCGAGACGCTCACCGGCTTTATCGGGCGCGATTTCAACCATCCTTCCATTATCGCTTGGGTGCCCATGAACGAGAGCTGGGGCGTGCGGCAGGTATTTACCGACAAGCGCCAGCAGGCGACCTGCGATATGCTGTACACCCTCACCAAGGCGTTGGACGGCACGCGCCTTTGCTCCGGCAACGACGGCTGGGAGCAGGGCAAGACCGATATTTGCGCCCTGCACGATTACGCCGCGGACGGCGCCGATCTGCTGGACCATTTCTCCAGCCGCGAGGCGGTGGAGACCCACGCGTGCGACTGGCGTCCCTGCTATACCGACAGCGCCAAGCCCACCGGCGACGAGGCGTTTATGGTGACCGAGTACGGCGGAATCGCCTTTACCAACATAGGACTTCAGGGCGAAATGTGCGGTATGCAGACGTGGGGCTACCACGATAAGGTGACCGACGAGGAGGCGTTCTTCGAGCGCTTCGCCAGCGTGACCAACGCCATTCGCGCCATTCCCTACTGTCAGGGCTACTGCTACACGCAGCTGACCGACGTCATGCAGGAGGTCAACGGTCTGCTCACGCCCGACCGCCAGCCCAAGATGGATGTGGAGCGTTTCGCTTCCATCAATATCAACCCCGACGGGAAGACCAATCAGGTCATTTAACCCGCCAACCGTTACTGTTCAGCCTACGGCTTCACAGTAAGTGGACGGGGGACACGTCCCCCGCC
>JAFUAR010000117.1 GCA_017460585.1 Clostridia bacterium | reverse complement strand
TGCCCAAGGTACGGCTGTATCGGGGCTTCGGTTCGCTGACGCTCGGTGGGCTGCTGGGAATTTTGATTTCTGTAATTGGATTGCTCTTATCCCAGGGCAACCTGTGCTTGTGGATGCTGGCAGGCGCTTGCCTGTGCGCCCTGTTTGCATGGCTGATTTTCAGAGAATATCATCCCCAGAAGCAGTGATGCGGTAGAAGAGCTGCACAGCGAATAATGAAAAACAGCGCGGTCTGGCTTCAATACCAGACTGCGCCTTTCGTTGTACAACGCCCCCGCGCTAGGCGTGGGGTTCAGTAGAGCTTACAGCTATAAGGATGACAGAGAAACTCCTTTTGCGTTATAGTAATAATTAGGTATGGCATCTGCATATAGAACGCTAAAGGTGGACATTCGCATGACGAATGACAATAAGAGTATAGCACATACGAAATGGAATTGCAAATATCACATCGTATTTGCAGCGAATGAATGCAAACCAGCCGCTACTGACGCGCTTGAATGAACGCCCATATGACCTCCGCCGCAGCGTCGGGACCGATGGAGCTGTCCACGCACAGCTCGTAGTTGTTGGAATCTCCCCACTCCAAAGCCGAAATATTCTTGTAATACGCGCTGCGTGCGCTGTCGGAACGGCGAATGTTCTTTGCCGCCGCTTCGCGCGTATCGCCGTAGACCTCCATCACGCGTCTTATGCGGTATTCCTCCGGAGCGTGAATGTATACGCGCACCACATTTGGATAATCCCGCAGCACGTAGTCCGCGCCGCGCCCCACAATAACGCAGGCTCCGGCATCGGCGATTTTGCGAATGATCTTCGCCTGTGCCAAAATGGCCTGCTGTACCGGCGCGGAGGTCAGGTATATATCCCGCATTGCTTCGGGCGTGTTCATATTGATATCCGATATAAACTCCTTCGACAGTCCGGATTCCTCCGCGGCCAAGGCGGTAACCTCCTTGTAATAGCACTTTACGCCCATGCGCTCCGCCAACAGCTGCCCCACGCGTTTGCCGGAGGAGCCGTGCTGGCGCGCGATGGTGACGATTACGCCTTCATGCGAGGGCATAAGCACAGGCGCTTGCAGCGCCCCGTTGGCTTTGTTCGCACTGGCGGGCGGGGTTTGCAGCTGCCGATATACGCGCAGCATGACCGGTATGGTGATCGTCATTGCCAGTACATCCGCCGCGGGCGCCGCCCAGAATATGCCCGTTACGCCCAGTAGACGCGGCGCGATGAGAGACAGCACAATGAGGAACAAGTCTCGCAGCAGAGATAGCGGCGCGGCGGCTTTGGCGTTGCCGATGGATTGCAGAAAGATGGCGCACACCTTCTGGACGCAGGTGAGCAGAATGGCGGAAAGATAAATGCGCAGGCATAGCGTTGCGAAGGTCAGGTACAGCGCGTTGTCCGCCGAGCCGAACATGGCGATGAACATATGCGGGAACGCCTCGAACAGCACCGTCGCCACCGCGCAAACAATGGCCGTCCATCGAACGACTAGCCTCAAAAGCGCCCGTACGCGATCGTACAGCTGCGCGCCGTAGTTGTAGCCCACGATGGGCTGTGCGCCCGCGGCGATGCCGATGGCGATATTCAGCACAATTTGAAACAGCTTCATGATTACCACAAAGGCGGAGAGCGGAATCTCCGCACCGTATTCGCTCAACGCGCCGTACTTCACCAGCAGCACGTTGTTGATAATGGTGATGACCACAATGGAAAGCTGCGTGAGAAACGACGAGGTTCCAAGCGCCATAATTCGCTTGAGCACCGCAAAATCCGGCTTTAGGCTTTGCAGGGTGACCTTAAAGCTCTTGCTGCGCCATAGATAGGCAAAGCAGATCAAAAAGCTGACAAATTGACCGAATATGGTGGCGTAAGCCGCGCCCTTTATGCCCATGTGCAATACGAATATTGCCAGCGGATCGCCAATGATATTCAGAATTGCACCCACAAACATGGCGACCATGGCGTAGCGCGGGCTCCCGTCCGCGCGAATTACGGCGGCGAGACAATTCTGTGCAAGCGCAAGCGGCATCATTATGTATATAATGCGCCCGTAGTCCAGCGCCAGCTGCAGGGTCTCTCCGGTTGCGCCCAGCGCGGTCAGCAGCGTAGAGCCGCCAATGGTACCAATCGCGGCAATGACCACGCCGGATAGAAAGGAGAACAGCATGGCGTTGCCCACGCTGGTATGGATTTTTCCCGTCTTGTTTTCGCCGAGCGATACGCTTAAATACGCCGCCGCGCCATCGCCGAAGAACAGCGACGCGCCCCAGCCCACTACGGTGATGGGGAAGATAATGCCCGTGGCGGCGTTGCCCAAATATCCTATGCCGTTGCCGACAAAAATTTGATCTACAATGTTGTATAGACAGGAGATAATGAGCGATGCGATGCACGGTATGGCAAATTTGCGCAGCAGCACAGATACCTTTTCCTGCCCCAGATATTTGCTTTCTTCCAGATTCATGTCTTGTTTGTTTCCTCCGTTTTCTTCATTTCAGCCCCATTTGAGCGCAAAAAAACAGAGCGCGGAATCCGGTCAGAATTCTACGCTCTGTCGCTGGCTGACGAATGAAGTTTAGCACGCGTTTTGTAAACTTTGCAATGACCATTGCCGAGCCCGCCGGAAAAATTAACGAGGTCCCCGTGAGCAGCGAAAGCTTCGCCTATTCAAACCTTTCCCTGCACCGATTGGCGATTTTAACCAGCGTCAGCATTACGGGTACCTCGGTGAGCACGCCCACCGTGGTGGCGAGCGCGGCGGGACTGGCGGTGCCGAACAGCGCGATGGCGACCGCGACCGCCAGCTCGAAGAAGTTGCTCGCGCCGATCATTGCGGCGGGGGCGGCAATGTCAAACGGCAGCTTCAAGCCCTTCGCCGCGCCAAAGGCAATGAAGAAAATTAGGAAGGTTTGAATGATTAGCGGTACGGCGATCAATACAATATGAATCGGCTGCGATAGTATGACCTCCGCCTGCGCGCTGAAAATCAAAACGAGCGTCAAAAGCAGCCCTACTGTGGTGGAATGATCGAATTTGTGTACAAAGGTATTTTCAAAATACTCCTGTCCACGCCTTTGAATAACCCAGCTTCTCGTGACTATGCCTCCCGCCAGAGGAACCACCACAAATAGTATAATGCTCACCACGAGGGTGCCGTAGGGAACGACCACGTTTGAAACGCCCAGCAGGAACTTCACAATGGGCGCAAAGGCAACCAGAATGATCAGGTCGTTCGTAGCCACCTGCACCACCGTATAGGCGGGGTTGCCGCGGGTCAGTGCGCTCCAAACAAATACCATCGCCGTGCATGGCGCGGCGCCCAACAGCACCGCTCCGGCGAGATATTCCCGTGCGACCTCCGGCGCGATATACGCCTTGAATGCGTTCAATAGAAACCACCATGCAATGCCATACATGGTGAAGGGCTTGATGAGCCAGTTGGTCGCCCAAGTCAAAAACAGCCCCTTGGGGTTTTTACCGATTTGCCGCACGCTCTGAAAATCTACCTTCATCATCATGGGGTAGATCATGACCCAGATCAATACGGCGATGGGAATGGAAATGCCCGCGATTTGCAAATTGCCCAACGCGGCGGGAACGACCGGCAGAAAGCGCCCGATCAATACGCCAACCGCCATACATAGAAATACCCACAGGGAAAGGTGCCGTTGAAATGTGCTGATGCCGGATGCTTCGCGCTTCATGGTTTACTTCGCTCCTTTTATAGAAATATTGCAATATATCTATATTTAGCTCCAATAAATGGTCGGCGCAGGCACGCCGACTACTCATTCATTACGATTTATGGCAAATGCAATCCGGCTTGTTTTGCAGAATATGCCCCAGCGTTTCATGCATACGCAGGAGATGTTCCGCGTTCAGGGTGTAATAGATATTCTTTCCCTCTCGCCGCTCTTGCACAATTCTCGCCTCGGATAATACCTTCATATCGTGGGACAGCGTGGGCTGTGTAATGTGGAACGCCTCCAATATCTGGCAGGCGCACAGCTCGCCGCAGGACAGCATATCCACAATCCGCAGGCGCTTTGGATCGGATATTGCCTTGAGCCACTTGGCGGTGTCGGTGTACACCTGCTCCATATCGCGCCTCCCATAGATGATTTTCTATATAATAGCAGATGCATAGAAAATTGTCAATCTGTTTTTTTATTTCCGTATGGTTCCGCTGGGGGAACTGTCAGCAGCGCATAAAACCGCAGCAGCCCAATTCCGAAAATTCCGTAAAACCCAACGATCGATAGAAGGCGACCGTTTGCGGGGTATTGTCCGTAGTCAGCTCAATTTGCCGAACGTCGCTATATCTGTCGAGCACGGCTTTCAGCAGCGCGGTTCCCACGCCTTTGCGCTGCATTTTGGGAAACACCGCAATATCCTGAATGAATACAATGGTAAATCCATCGCCAACCGCTCGAATGATTCCCAGCAGCGCATCGTTTTCGTACGCCGCTAAAACGAGCAATGAGTTTCTGTATCCTCGCTCCAATGCGGACATATCGTCTGTATACGCGGTCCATCCGATTTCGGTATAAAGGCGCCGAATTTCCGCCTCTTGATAAGTTGTGTATTCTCGAATTTCCATCTTGCCCTCATTCACTCCGCTCGATCATTCGGCATCACAGCTTACGCCGCATGGC
>JAFUAR010000116.1 GCA_017460585.1 Clostridia bacterium | reverse complement strand
CGGGTTTCTTCCGCACCCATATTGGTGAGATTGCAGCGACCGTTGCCCGTGGCGAGCAGTTTTTTGCCCACCCTTGCCTGCCCTTCAAGTACTAGCGGTTCAAAACCGCGCTTTGCCAGCGCGCACGCCGCGCAGAGTCCCGCCGCTCCCCCGCCAATTATCATTACTCGTGCATTCATGGAACGATCTCCAGCTCGGAGAGCAAACGTTCATCAGCGAGCAGCGCAAGCCGATGCAGCGCGCGGGAGCAGGCGGTATAGATCCGTCTGCGCTCACCCTGCGTAAGAAACGCATATGGCCAAACCACGATCACCGCGTCAAACTCCATGCCCTTTGTCAGCTGATAGCAGGCCACTACGCTATCGCTGGTTTCATAAGTGATGTCCTGCGCATTTCCATCCAGTCGATAGATCTGGTCCAGCTGCTGGGACAGCGCGTCTGCCTGCCCCTGCGTACGGGTCACCACCGCAACGGATACCGCGCCGGAAGAACGATATTCGGCAATGAGCTCCTTCAAGCGATCCAGCGAATAGGCTTCCGCGACCACCGGAGCCCCCTCGCGACCAAACGCCTTGGGAGAAGCATTCTTCGGCAGGAGTCTCGCACAGAATTCGGCGATCGATTGGGTAGAGCGATAGCAGCGATTCAAGGTATACATGGGCGCGTTCTGAACGCCGAAGCACGCGCCCCATCGCTCCGGTTCACATTCCGGTAAGCCGGGATTCGTGCGCTGCATAGGGTCGCCCAAAAGGGTTACTTTCGCATTGGGGTAATATGCGTTTAAAAGTGAAAGCGCGGTTTCCCAGTAATCCTGCGCCTCATCGATGAGCAAATGATAAATACTTCGATCCGGCTGGACAAAACCAAGGCGCACGATCAAATATGCCTCGGCGAGCGCGTCTTCCCACCACACGAGTTCGACCTCGCGATTGTCTCTGCGCGCCTTTTGAAGCGAAAGCGGCGCGTCGGCAAGGCACAAATCTACCAGCTTCTCGGGCTGAATTATCAGCTGCGCATCCATCTGCGCTTCAATGGAATCCCGCATTTGGGCAGCCGCCTTCTCCTTTGCCGAGCGGAGCGCGTGCCCGCGAAGTTCATGCTTTAAAGCTTCTTCTAACTTTTGCAACTTTCGGGAAATCCAGCTTTCCATGCGCGTAACCAACGTAGCGCGCATTCGTTCCAAACGCTGCGCCGGACTGAGGAGCTTTAATTCACCCGCATACATTTGGCTGAGCGCTTCTCCGGTAATAAACAGATCATCCTGCACTCGTATATCACTAAAATCAAAGCCCTGCGCCTCAATGCGCGCCGCCAGCGAATCCAAACGGTTCTGAAATGAGAGACCGCACTTCCAGCCGACCGATTCCCTGCGCAGCTCGGGATAGGTTTCCAGCAATGCGTTGACCTGCCCTATAGGGTGCTCCACACGCCTGCCTAACACCCGCTCCGTCAACTCATGCAAGGTAACCGCTTGTATATTTTCCTCGCCCAGCTCCGGAAGCACGTTGGAAATATATTCGGAAAACGCCGGACTCGGAGAAAGAATTTGCACCCGATTGGCGGACAACGCGTCCCTACGGCGATACATGAGGTACGCCGCGCGGTGCATCGCCACGCTGGTCTTTCCCGATCCAGCGCTGCCCACCACGCATACCACCTTGTCCTCGCTCGCACGGATAACCGCGTTCTGGTCGCGCTGAATGGTAGATACGATATCGTGCATATGACCGGAAGCGGAAATGGATAGAATAACCAACAGCATACTATCGTCTATGCTAATGCTGGTATACACAAAATAAACGAGCTGTCCCCGCTCCATGCG
>JAFUAR010000115.1 GCA_017460585.1 Clostridia bacterium | reverse complement strand
TTTATTCATGGAAAACGATTTATCCGCAAAGCGAATGCTGATGGGCTTTGTAGGGTCAGTGACCTGAACGGTAACGGTGGCTTTTTTCTTATTCGCGCTCTGAACGGTGATTTTTGCTTTGCCTTCGCTGATTGCGGAAACAATACCACCGCTAACCGTGGCGACTGAATTCTTCGAAGAAGACCAAATAAAATCCGTAACTGCGCCATCCGGCGTTACTGAAGCGGTTAGCTCAAGCGTTTCGCCAATATTCAGCGCAACCGTGCCGGAAACATTCAAGTTGACCTTCTTTACCACCAAAGGTTTGGGCGTAGCCGTGGGTTTGGGGGTCGCCGCAGGCTTAGGCGTAGCCGTGGGCTTGGGCGTTGCGATGGGTGCAGGGGAAGGAGTGATGGCGTTCAGAGTTGAAGTTACAAACCCGCGCGTTACGGTAAAGTATGCCCAGTCCATAGCGACACGCCGACCATTACGTTCAACATATGCGATGAGCTCGTGTTCTCCCGTTGAGGGATAAATGGGTAGAGAAAAGGTATACGTTTCATAATCGAACTCACTTTCATGGGGTACGGAGACCAAAAGCTTTCCATCGAGTTCGATAAATCCGGGTATACAGTTTTCCACGGTGATCGTAAGAGTATGGGTATCTTCATCGTAAAGAACTTCTGCAAATTCAATATCGGGGCTTGCAAGCGCGGAAAGGGGCAACGCAAATATCAGCGCGGCGAGCAGTATGAGCCTAAAAACGTGTTTCATCGAAATTCCTCCTAACTCTTGAGTGGTGCATGGAATTTGAGAATTAATTCAGCTTTTCCGCGTTATATTCCTTTCCCTTTGTATCCACGGTGATCGAGGCGATCACCACGTCCTCCAGCGGTCGATCATTATTGTTGGTAGTAACGTTTGCGATGGCATCTACCACGTCCATGCCCTCCAACACCATGCCGAAAGCCGCATAGCCGCCGTCCAAATACGGCGCATCCTTGTGCACGATGAAGAACTGGCTGCCCGCGGAATTTGGATCCTGAGTGCGCGCCATGGAGATGACGCCGCGCACGTGGGAAATATCGTTTTGGGTGAAGCCGTTGGAGGCGAATTCGCCCGCAATGCTGTATCCGGGACCGCCCGCGCCGGTGCCGGTGGGGTCGCCGCCCTGAATCATGAATCCGGCGATCACGCGGTGGAAAATGACTCCCTCGTAGAACCCGCTGTTGGCAAGTTCAATGAAATTGGCTACGGTATTCGGCGCCTTATCGGGGTAGAGTTCCAATGTGATCACTCCGCCGTTTTCCATTTCAATGGTCGCTATGGGATTATCATTCTCTTCTGCAAAAGCGGACGGCAGCGCAAAGAGCATTGTGAACATAAGTAAGAATACGAGTGCTTTTTTCATTATCATCGACCTCCCCAATTATCGATCCGCGCGATGTCCCAGAAGCTGCCACGCGGTATCCGTATATTGCATGAGCTCAATGCTGTTGCCATCCGGATCCTCCAGCCAGAACTGCCATGCGCCCTCTATGCCCATAGTCGGCTCAGAAATGATTTTAACCTCTGGCTTAGCCTTGAGCTCTTCATATGCGGCGTGAATATCATCTACCTCCAACGCGAGGTGCAAATAGCCGATATGGTCGGATGCGCTCAGAGGGAAATGGAAGCGCTCGGTACAGCCCTCCGGATGGAAGAGCTCCAAATACTGGTGCGGTGCGACCTCGAGATAAGTAATCCAAATTTCATCGCCCAGAGAGCGCATACGCTCCTTCCACGGGTCTCCATCGGGAAGGTCCTTTGAATATTCCAGTATCTCTGCATAAGAAATGGTAAACTTCTTTTTTAGACCTAGGCAGTCGCAGTAGAAGTGAAGCGCGCGTTCGCGGTCGGACACCCTATAGCTGGCGTGTCCGGTATTGAGAATTTTCATGCTTGCATCATTCCTCTCTGAATGGATTTGTCATTGTTATTGTAACGAAAATATTGCTTCAATGCAAGGGGTGTTTCACAGAGATGATGCGTTTGTCCGCTGCCTGCTTCCTACCGGAATTTGCGCGACCACGGAGGCGGAAAGCATTAGGGCGCAGCCTAGCAGTTCTCTTCCCGTAAGCGCGTTCCCCAACAGCAGCCAACCGCCAATGGCGGAAAAGACCGATTCAAGGCACATGAGCAGAGCGGCGAGCGTGGGCTCCGTATATTTTTGCCCCACGATTTGCAGCGTGTAGCCGATTGCGCCGGAAAACACCGCCGCGTAAAGTATTTCAATCCAGCAGGCGGATATGCCGCTCCAATTGGTCGTTTCCAAAGTAAAAGCGAGTATGCCCGTCCATAACGCTGCGGCGGCGAATTGCACCGCGCTTAGAATAACGGAATCCAATGAACCGCCGAGTCGATCCACTGCGATAATGTGTACCGCGAAGCCTAGAGCGCAGCTTAGCGTAATTAGATCGCCCGGTTCCAGAGCAAATCCGGTCTTCATGCACAGAAAGTACAGTCCACACAGCGAAAGCAACGCGCCGATCCATATGGTGAACGTCGGTCTCTGGCGAAACAGCAAACCCAATATCGGTACAAAAATAATGTACAGCGCGGTAATAAAGCCGGATTTGGCGGGAATGGTGGTCACCAAACCGATCTGCTGCAAAACAGTCGCCAACGCAAGTACTGTGCCGCATATGAAACCTACCCTTATATATTGGCGCGCGCTTACGCTGTTTTCAGTATTGTGCTTTGTGATTTTGCGCAGGAACGGCAGGGCGGCAAACAATACCGCGCAGGTAATCAGGGATCGCAGAAATACGAAGGTATAAGGTCCTACGTGGTTCATGGCGTTGCTCTGCGCGGAAAAGGCAAAGCCCCATACCAGCGCGGTAATGATTAGCGCAATGGGACCGCGAGCGTCTCTTTTCATGGGCTCATCACATCCGTTTCCTAAAAGTACTACCATTATATGCATTTGTGCGCGAAACACGCAAAGCAAACAGATTGAATATTTGTAAATTTTAAGAGAAAACCAAAGATGCGCATGGAAGTTCCGTTCTTGCTTTGTATGATGATCGGCAGAATTATCAACCTTTAACCAGTTATCGACACAGGCTTTGGTAAGTTGTAAAATAAAAAGACGCAAAAAGTTCCATCCAGGGATCAAAACAGTTATACTAAGGGTTGCAGCACAAAGATAACTGGAGACTAACTATTAAAAGTCAAGGGGGTAAACAAGAATAATGGACATTTTTCTATTGGAACGCCGCCGCCCTTGACAAACAGCATTCAAATGCAGAAGCAAAGGCAGCGAGGGCGACGGAGGGAATAGC